>JAEWFE010000174.1 GCA_023389005.1 Bacillota bacterium | reverse complement strand
AATAAATAATTAATAAAAGACAAAGAAAATCCGAATGTTCAACTTGATTACTCATGAAGTCAACAATGAACGTTCGGATTATTTATATACTCATTTTTTATTAGAGACTAATGGGTCAGCCCCTTTTCGTCTATCCATTATTTTATTTTGTTGAACCTTTTTCGGAAATACCAAATGGTAAAATAATTGTTTTTTGTTCAACTTCTTCTTTGTTCATTAATTTAGTTAGTAAGCGCATTGCAACAGCACCCATATCATACAATGGCTGAGTAATCGTTGTTAGTTTAGGACGAACAACATCTGTAAGCAATGAGTTATTGCTTGTAATAATTTCGAATTCTTCAGGAACTTTTACTCCAGCATCTAATAAACCATCAAGGATACCAACAGCTAATTCATCATCTGAAATAAATGCGGCGGTTGCACCTGAGTTGCGTAGGCGCTCAACTAAACGTAAACCATCTCTAAATGAATAAGGTGCTTCAAAAATTAATCCTTCATTATAAGCAATACCAGCTTCTTCTAAGGCTTGTTTATAACCACCTAAACGTGCATGTCCATTAATTGGATCAATTAAAGCACCGCTAACAAAGGCAATATCTTTATGTCCGTTTTTTACTAGAATTTGAACAGCTTCTTTTGTCGCTGCTTGATAATCAATATTGACGCTACCTACTTGATTATCTGGATCAATTGAACCAGCCAATACTACTGGTGTTTTTGAACGTGAAAACTCACCACGAATTTCATCTGTGATATGATGCCCCATAAAGATAATACCGTCCACTTGTTTTGCTAACAAGTTGTTTAGTACGTGTACTTCTTTAAGGTTATCACCATCAGAGTTAGCTAAAATAATATTATATTTATACATTGTGGCAATATCATCAATCCCACGAGCTAATGAGGCAAAAAACATATTGCTTACATCAGGGATGATTACACCAACTGTAGTCGTCTTTTTACTTGCTAAACCACGAGCCACAGCGTTTGGACGATAATCCAGGCGTTCGATGACCTCAAGTACTTTTTTACGTGTTGCAGGTTTCACATTTGGGTTACCATTGACAACACGAGAAACTGTTGCCATCGAAACATCTGCTTCACGTGCAACATCATAAATTGTAATTGTTTGTTTATCCATTCTCTATAAACCCCTTTATAATTTTCAGAAAATATCATTTACATTTCTTAGTTAGAATAGCAGAATTTTCACTGATTTGCAACCGTTTTTATATCATTTTCATTATTTTTCCGAAATTTCTTTTCACTTTATCAAAAATTAGATACAATAGAGGTAAGTTTGATGGAAAGAAGGTTTTTTGATGAATATCAAAAAAATAAATGAACTCCGAGAATGGATGCAAAACAATCAAGTAGAAGTTGCCTATGTTAGCAACCCAAGTTCAATTGCCTACTTAACTGGCTTTGAAAGTGACCCTCATGAACGTGTATTAGCACTCTTTATTCATGCTGACAAAGCACCTTTTTTATTCACTCCTGCAATGGAAGTTCCTGAAGCCAAAAAAGCTTTCAGTGAAGATGTCATTGGTTACTTAGACACCCAAAATCCTTGGCAGATTATTTTGAATGAATTAAAATCGCGCTTTGGTCAATTCAAAAAAATGGCTTTAGAAAAAAATCAATTAAGCGTCGAACGTTTCGAAATATTAAAAGGCGGGTTAGCCACTGTTGACTTTTCTGCAGATATTACTCCTATCTTACAGCAAATTCAGCTTGTTAAAACGCCAGAAGAAATTCAAACACTCCTTGAAGCTGGACATTGGGCTGATGTCGCATTTGAAATTGGATTTAAGGCCTTAAAAGAAAAAGTAACTGAACAAGAAATTGTTGCCGAAATTGAATATCAATTGAAAAAACAAGGTGTAAGTAAAATGTCCTTTGATACCTTAATTTTATTTGGTGATAATGCAGCCAATCCACACGGAAATCCAGGCAGTCTACAGTTGCGCAATCATGATTTCGCCCTCTTTGACTTAGGTGTAGTCTGGAAAGGTTACTGCAGTGATGCTACAAGAACGGTTTCCTTTAAAGAACCTACTGCTAAACAACGCGAAGTTTATGAAGTTGTCTTACAAGCACAATTAGCTGCTCAAAATGCTGTAAAACCTGGAATTACAGCCCAAGAGTTAGATGCGATTGCACGTAATGTTATTACAGATGCTGGCTATGGCGAATACTTTACCCATCGTCTCGGTCATGGTATTGGTACGACTGTTCATGAATTTCCATCAATTGTCGAAGGTAATGCTATGGTGCTTAAAGAAGGTATGTGCTTCTCTATCGAACCTGGGATATATATTCCTAATGAAGTGGGTGTCCGAATTGAAGACTGTGTTTATGTCACAAAAGACGGTTGCCAAAGCTTCACGCAAACGCCAAAAGAATTAATTGTATTATAAACAAAATCAGGTTTTCCAAAATGGAAAACCTGATTTTTTATTTTTCTTCTAATTCGCTATCTTCAGAATCTAGGACATCAGTTTGTGTTTCATCATTCTCTTGTGACTCATTAACTGGTTCTTCACTAGCAACTTGTTCGATAAGATTCTCAATCTTGCCAACGACGATATCTTTTTCATCGTCCATTTCATCTTCACTAGCTAAAGCCTCAAAGTCTAAAATAATATCTTCACCTTTTGGCTCAACATTCTCAGAAACAGTAACATCTGTTAACTTGTTAGATAAGTCCAAATCTTGAACAGATTGTTTCACTTTATTGGTTAAATCTACTACTTGATCTTTTAAATCAGCATATAGTTCATTCGTAGTTACACCAGTTTTTTCTTTTAACAAATTAGCAATTTCTTCTGATTGTTTCGTTAATTGAATGGCTTTGGCTTGAGCTAATTTTTTTAAATCATCTGCTTTATCAACAACTTGATCATTATAATCTGCTGTTGAATCTAAAACATCATCCAATTGTTTAGCCAAACGAGCACGTAATTCTTTTCCAGATTCAGGTGCTAATAATAAAGCTGTAATCGCTGCAGCACTACCACCAATTAATGCACCTAATAAAAAGCCGCTATTTTTACCCATGTCTATTCCTCCGTTTGTGTTTTATTTTTTTTCATATATTTTGCTGCTAACTGCCCAACACGTCCAACAATCGCAGTTTGTGCAGTCGCTTTTCCGATTGTTCCAACATGTGATACTAGATTACGACTAGCAAGATTTAAATCACTTACACTCTCGCTTAAATCAGCAACTGCCGTAAATAGTGGGTCGATCGTCGCTACTTTTTGATTAACATCTGCTAATAATTCATTGCTTTTAACTAGTAGTCCCTCTACTTCTCTAGACAAAATATCAGCATCTTTCGTAACGATTTGAATGGTGTGATTCGCCTCTTCCACCGTCTTTTCGACATTAGATATTACACGATTGGCTTTTTGTACCAACCGAATTAAGAAAAACATTAATCCAGCAAAAGCAATCGCAGCGATTAACGCAGCAATTTCAATACCATTCATTGTCTTCACTCCCCTATTTTTCTTCTTTTTTAGATTCTAGTTCATGTGCTAAATCAATAATGTATTGACGTAAATTGTCTTTAACTTCTGGGTGTATCAAACCATACTCAATACTTGTTTTTAAAAAGCCAAATTTATCACCCACATCATAACGTGTTCCTTTGAATTCTCGTGCAAAGACTCGTTGGGTTTGGTTTAAAGTATCGATAGCATCAGTTAGTTGAATTTCATTACCTGCACCTGGCTTTTGATTTTCTAGTATTTCAAATATTTCAGGTGTCAATAGATAACGACCAATAATCGCTAAATTACTTGGTGCTTCACTTGGCTGCGGTTTTTCCACAAAATTTTTAACATTGTATAAGCCAGTGACAACTTGATCACCTGGATTGATAATGCCATATTTAGACGTATCTTCATGGTCTACTTCCATCACGGCAATCGTAGAAGCGTGGGTACGTTCATAATCGTCCATTAATTGCTTACTTAATGGTACTTTATCTTCCATCAAATCATCACCAAGCATGACTAAAAATGGTTCATTTCCAACAAAGGCTTTTGCTTGTAATACAGCATGACCAAGACCTTTTGGATGAGATTGACGAATAAAATGTAAGTTGACATCCGTTGTTTCTTCAACTAATTTTAGTAAATCATCTTTACCTTTTTCACGTAAATTTGTTTCTAATTCAATATTGGAATCAAAATGATCTTCAATTGGACGTTTGGCTTTTCCTGTCACAATCAAAATGTCTTCAATTCCTGATTTCAACGCTTCTTCTACAATAAATTGAATCGTTGGTTTATCTACAATTGGCAACATTTCTTTCGCCAACGCCTTTGTTGCAGGTAAAAATCGAGTTCCTAATCCTGCTGCTGGAATCACTGCTTTTCTTACTTTCATTTCAACCCCTACTTTCGATACAAATTTGAGAATTCATTTTCAACTTTACTATCACGTAGCATGATATCTTTAGCTACTGTTTTGATATCACGATTTTCATAAAGTACTTGATAAATCGCTTGCGTAATTGGCATTTCAACGCCCAATTGTTGTGAAAGTTCCATTGCCGCATTGGTCGTCGCAACCCCTTCGACAATCATCCCCATATTGTCTAGTACTTCATCTAATTGATGGCCTTTACCTAATAAGTTACCAGCGCGCCAATTTCTTGAGTGAACACTGGTACAAGTAACGATTAAATCACCTACACCACTTAAACCGATAAAAGTTAATGGATCTGCTCCCATCGCCACGCCTAGACGAGAAATCTCAGCTAAACCACGTGTCATAATCGCCGCTTTGGCATCATCACCAAAGCCTAACCCATGTAAAGCTCCGGCACCAATCGCAATAATATTTTTCAAGGCCGCTCCTGTTTCAACACCGATGACATCGGTATTTGTATAAATGCGGAAATATTCATTGGTAAATAATTGTTGCACATATTTGGCAGCCTGTTCATTTTCACTTGCTGCTGTAATTGTCGTAATATCATGCACTGATACTTCTTCAGCATGACTTGGACCAGATAGCACAACTACGGCCTGACGATGTGCTTCCTCTATTTCCTCTAATAAAATTTCAGAAATTCGTTTATGTGTTTTTTGTTCCAATCCTTTTGATGCATGAATAATCACAGGTTGATTTTGACACACTTGGTTAAATTGCTTCGCCACACTTCTCATTGCTTTTGTCGGTACAACAAACAAAACAGCATCTGCATCTTTCACAGCTGTGGCCAAATCTTTTTCTCCACGAATAGATGAAGGCAATTTTAGATTTGGTAAATAATGACGATTCGTATGATAAGTATTGATTTCATCAATTTGAGCTGGGTTATTTCCCCAAATCACTACGTCATGACCATTTTCAGCCAATACTTGGGCAAGTGCACTCCCCCATGATCCTGGACCTAAAACTGTAATTTTCTGTTTCAAAAGAATTTCCCCCTTTAGATGATAAACTCGTTACTACCTAATGAACGTGTGTAATCCGAAATATTTTGTTTGCGCCGATAATAACCAACCGCAAAAGCTCCAAAGAATAATATAGCTGATAACAATTGTGAAACACGAATTGGGCCAAACAAATATAGGCTGTCTGTACGCATACCTTCAATAAAGAAACGGCCAAAACTATACCAGATACAATAACTTAGAGCAATTTCACCTTGTTTGAACATGGAAGTACGATATTTTCTTAATAAAATAATAAGGATAAAGCCAGTAACACTCCACAATGATTCATATAAAAAGGTTGGTTGACGATAGAAACCATCAATATACATATTTTCGATGATAAATTTTGGAAGATGAAGCTGTTGTAAAAAGTCTAGTGTGGTTTTTCCACCAAAAGCTTCATGGTTCATAAAGTTTCCCCATCTACCAATCGCCTGCGCCAACAAGACATTTGGTGCAGCAATATCTAAGAACTTCCAAATATCAATATAATTTTTATAGCAAAAATAAATTAACCAAGCACCACCAGCAATTAAGCCACCATAAATAGCTAATCCACCGGCACGAATATTAAAAATTTGGATAGGGTCTGCCAGATAGGGTTGGATATCGAAAATAATGTAGTAGATTCTTGCACCAACAAAAGCCAATGGTAAGCCAATAAGCATAAAATCATAGACATCATCAGCCTTCATGCCGACACGCTGGGCTTCACGTGAACTTAAATACATGGCTAAAATAATACTAGATACAATAATTAATGCATACCAATAAACAGGCAAGCCAAACAGTTCAAATGCAACACGATTCACTTGTGACAATATCAAAGACAACTCCCTACTTTCCTGAATTTTCAGCAATCAATAATGATAAACGTTCTTCAAATTTTTTCGTTGCATCAAATCCCATGGTCCTTGCTCTAAAGTTCATTGCAGCAACCTCAATAATAATTGCGACATTTCGACCAGTCTTAACAGGGATGCGAATTTGCGGAATAGCAACATCGCCAATTTCAACCGTGGCATTTTCAGAACCAAGGCGATCATATTTTTTATCTTTTTCCCATGCTTCTAAATAAACTGCTAATTGCACTTGCATCGAACCACGCACCGCACTCGCACCGAATAGATTCATGACATCAATAATGCCAATCCCACGAATTTCGATTAAATGCTCTAAAATTTTTGGTGGCTCTCCAATTAATGTTAAGTCATCTTGCTTGTAAACATCTACACGATCGTCTGCGATAAGTCGATGGCCACGTTTAATCAATTCTAGGGCTGTTTCACTTTTACCAATACCGCTACTACCTTGAATTAAGACACCTAAACCATAAACATCTACTAATACGCCATGAACACTTTCTCTGACAGCTAATTTACTATCTAAAAAACTAGATAATTGACCTAATAAGCGGGAAGTTGACACACTAGAACGTAAGACAGGGATTCCTGCTTCATCACCAGCTTGTATCAATTCTTTAGGCACTTCTAAACCGCGAGAGATAACAAAGGCTGGAATTTCTGGTGCACACATCCTACGCATGACCATCAATCTCTCTTCTGGTAACATTCTTTGCGCAAAGGTAATTTCTTTACTACCAAATAGTTGAATTCGATTATATGAATAATATGTGAAGTAGCCAGTAAGCTCTAATCCAGGACGTGAAATATCACTAATTTTGATTTCTCTTTGTAAAGCTTCTTCATCACCAGTAATGATTTCTAATTGTAAGGCATTTACTAAATCAATCACTTTGACTGTTTCACTCATAAATAACACCCTCTTTTCAAAACAATCTATACTCTTCTATTCTACCATTTGTTTCAGCTAATGACTACTTTATTCACAAGATTATTGAATTTTTTTCAAGTTTTTGTAATCATTTGCAAAAAAGAAAAAAGTACAAAAGCCAATCTATCCTAACTGGCTTTTGTACTTTCATTTAATCGGCGTGGTAGCTGTTGATGATAGTATTCACCACAGACATTATCACTGCTACTATAACGGCAGCTGAAAAACTAGTAAATGAAAAGTGGTTTTCACCTAAAATATTGGCAGTCATTACCAACATCATTGAATTAACAATAAAGGTAAATAACCCTAACGTTAAAATATTCAGCGGTAGTGTAAATAACAAAAGAATTGGTCTAACTATGATATTTAATATAGATAGTACAAAACTAGCTAACAGTGCTGTTTGAAAGGTATCTACATAAAGTAATTGAGGTAAAAACACTGTTATTCCAATAAAAGTGAGCATTGTTACAACTAGACGTGCAAAGTAACCCATTAAAAGTCACTCCAATCATCATCACTATCATCTTGTTCCAATGGCTTAACCTTTTTCACTGGTCTTTTGTGAATCACTTTTGTTTTTGATCTTTCGCCTAATGCCATTTTACCACTTGGATCTGGGATGATTAGAAAAGCGACAAGATACACTGGAATTACCGTGCCGTATCCAATAAATATCAAAATAACAAAAATTATCCGCAAAATTGTAGGATCAATATTAAAGAATTCACCAATACCACCTAGTACACCAGATACCACTCGATTATTGGCTGATTTCGTCAGTTTTTTCATTTATGTCCACACTCTCTGTTTCTATTTAATATATATGCTTCCTGTATTGCTGCTTAAAGTCACTTTTGCTGTTGTATCGGCAACACGTCGAAGAGATAATTGATGATTCATTTTTTCATTTACTTCTTCAACTAATTCAATATTTTCCAAACGACTTTGAATAGAGCCAAAATTTGTCTTAGCTGATAATTCATAGCCATTATTTTTCGGCATCGCAACCTTAATATCACCATTTACTGAATTAACATTTAAAGCTTGCAAGCCATCATTTACAAAAGTTAACTTCACATCACCATTGATTAAATTAATTCTAGCAGTTTCTGGCGTGCTACCTACACGTACATCCCCATTGACAGTTTCAACAACGATGTCATTCACATTACTATCTGTGACTTTGATATCGCCATTGGTTCCCTCTAATTCAATCATAGTGGCTGTTACGTCTTGAAATTCCATATCACCGTTCGTTACTTTCACAAAGAAGTCTTTTCCTTGTAATTGATTGAACGTCACATCGCCATTTAAGACCCGTGCACTGATATAATCATATGTCTTTTCAGGCAAGTATACCATTAAATCAGCCTTAATGCGTTTATTAGGTAGATGATAAATCAACTTATCTGAAGTCAATTCGATAGTCGATCTTTTCATCACTGCAGCAAGTGGATCAGATTCATCAAACTTACCATAAATCTTGATATCGGCTTTAATCTTAATATAGTCTTGATCATAAGTTCTAAAATCAATCGAGCCATTCGCTAATTTAAAATCTAAAATCGTTGGTTGGCTTTCTTGATATGAAAATTCATGTTCGAAACTTGTCACTGCTAAACCAGGAACTTTAATACTTAGCTCCTTCCATTCTACATTATCTTCCACTGTTTGTGAGACATTTTTAATTGATTTTTTGAAGAAACGTCCCAATTGTGCAGTGACATCGGATAATTTATCACTTACTTGAGAGAAGGTATCACTTGCTTGTTCCTTCCATGAATCAGTTTCTGCTTGTGTATGTTGGTTTGTTTTATGATAGAATTTTTCATCTATTTTTGTTTCTAAATCTTGTTTTTCAGCCATTAATTTCGCAAGCTCATCTTGTAATGTACGTTTTTGCTGTAATAATTCTGCAGATTCTTCAAGCTGTAATGTTTCATTTAATTCAATCAACTGAATATTGATTTCATCGATTTGATGTTCTAAATTCTCTAATTGTGTGAATTCATCACTTGTATCCATTGAAGATTCATCATCCAATGAACGATCAGTTGATGTAAACCAATCTTTTGGACTAATATCGTCTTCAGATGGTTTTGTCCGTCCCCCAGTTTCTTTGGCAATATTTTCCAATAGAACTAATGCCTCTTCAGTAGAAATAACTCCTTGTTTCACTAAATCAAATATACGCTTTCTTTCGTTCATCGTTATTGCCTCCTAAATTGATATGTAGTCTCCTCTACATCTATTAGTATGCCAAAAACTTTGTAAATTTACATAGGGCTAAAGTACCAATTTATATAAAAACTGCAAAAAGAGGGGCCTTAAACCCCTCTTTTTTCGTTTACCTACACTTATTCTGCAGTGCGATTAGAATTTAATTCAGTAATTTTACCGGTTGCTAAGTAAACAATCCATTCACAAATATTGGTTACATAGTCGCCAATTCTTTCTAAGTATTGAGCAACATTTAAATAATCCGTCCCTGAAATAACTGTATCTGGATTTGCTTTCATGGCCTCGATGGTATGATCATAGATATCTCGAAAATGTTGGTTTACTCTCTCATCCATTGCCGCAATCATTTTCGCATCTTTTTGATCCATTTTTACATAGGCTACCAATACATTATCAACCATCTTTTTCACAGAATCTGACATATCTGAGATTTCTTTTTCGATTTCTGGAATACGTGTTTGTCCTTTGACCAAGATAGTTGATTTTGAGATAGAAACTGCATGATCTCCCATGCGCTCCAAATCCGAACTCGCCTTCATCACGGTAATAATTCGACGTAAATCAGTGGTAACCGGTTGTTGTAAGGCAATCATCTCAAAGCTTTTCTTTTCTAATTGAATTTCTAAGTTATTAATTTCTTCATCGTGTTCAATGACTTGCTTTGCTAATTCTTTATCATGATTGACATATGCACGAACGGAACGATGAATGGCTTTGCTCACGAGCATACCCATCTCATAAAATTGATTGTGTAAATTAAGTAAATCTTCTTCAAACTGTGAACGTAGCATGTTTTTCTCTCCTTTTTTATTAACCAAAACGCCCTGAAATGTAATCATCTGTCTCTTTTCTTTGTGGACTTAAGAAAATATTTTTGGTTTTATCATATTCAATTAAATCACCATTCAAGAAAAATGCAGTGCGGTCTGAAATCCGTGTCGCTTGTGACATATTATGCGTCACAATTATCATCGTA
>JAEWFE010000142.1 GCA_023389005.1 Bacillota bacterium | reverse complement strand
ACCAGTTGGCAAAGTGTGACAAAAGGGTGGCGCTTCATTTTTACAAACAAGACATTGAGTGTGGTGGTCGGTTGTAATTTGTTCGAAATTTTAGCCAATAGCATTTGGGTTTCCACAATAATTTTGGTTTTCGTTACGCAGATTTTGCATCAAGATGAGCATTATTGGGGATATATCAACACGACTTATTCACTGGGCATCATTCTAGGTGGTGCTTTGATTTATCGCTATGCTGAAAAGGTGAGTGACAAAAAGTGTAAGAGTATTATTTTGGCGTTACTTTTTGCTGCGAGTATGACGTTGATTGGCTTAGTGAGTGCGAATGCTTGGATTTTTCTTATTTGTTCAGTGGGGATTGGCTTTTTCTCTCAATTGAAGGAAATTCCGGAAACCGTCTTACTTCAATCAGCGGTGGCAGAAAATCAGTTGGTCCATCTATATGCTGCCTTAGAAGTGATTAGTACGCTTAGTTTTTCTTTATTTACTCTAGTTATGAGTAGTCTAGCCCAGTATTTTGGCGTTCGTGTTGTATTTATGATTGCTATTTTGGCCTTGGTTGTTGAAGCGTGGATTTATTATCGTAATCAAAATCTTATAAATGAATAGACACAAACACCTGTAAGTTTCGTGCTTGCAGGTGTTTTTGCGCTGCGTCTATAGAAGAATGGTCAGAAAATGAGTGATAAATGATTGATAAAATGAGCGATAAATTTCCCCCCAACCTTAGCAATTTGATGAGAATCTAGTCAGAATCCTATCTAGTTATCATTTTGATTTTATAAGTAATAATGATATAATTTAATCATAAATATATTTCGAAATCTGGTAAAAATATATCAAAAAAGAAGTGAATGAACAATGAAAAAAACTTATACGGATTTTGTGTGTGATCAGATAAAAAATATTTCAGAGGGTATTCCTATTTACACGAGAGAGATTGCAAAAAAAATGCAAGACGTCTATCATTTGTCTGAAAAAGAAGCATTAGCAGCAGCATCAGTAGCAATAAAACGAGTGCTAGATGGAAAGTTAGTGCCCAATCTTCGCTATTTTCAAAAGGGAATTTATTATCGTACCAATATCACGCTGTTTGGTGAAACTGGGATTAATAAAGAACAATTAATTGCAGACAAATATCTTTTACCAAACAGAGGATATGAGTCTGGACTAGCTATTTTAAATAAACTAGGATTAACTTCTCAAATGCCAAGGGAAAGGGTGTTTGTCACAAATGCTGCAAAAGATGGTACAAGAAAAGATAAAAAGCTAGAAGTTATCATTCGACCTCCAAAAGTTAAAATAACAATTGAGAATAAAGATTATTTGCAAATTTTAGATGTTCTAGATTTGTTAGAGAAAGCACCAGTAGATGAAAGTGAGCCGTATAGAGTGATTGCTGAATATATTCAAAAAAAAGAGCTAAAATATAAAAATTTATTAGCAATAGCAGATAGGTACTATAATCAAAAAACAATTATTCGTTTAGCACATACAGCAAGTATTGGAGGAATACAACATGAAACTGCATGAAGATGAAGCTGCCTTTAGATTTTTACTAGAATCAATACATGAGAAAACTGGGTATCGCATTGATGTACTTGAAAAAGATTATTACGTTGTACTGATTTTAAAAGAGTTGGCAAAATTTCAAATGGAAGGATTGCCTGCATATTTTAAGGGAGGTACAGCTCTTTACAAGGCTTTAAAAACTACAAATCGATTTTCAGAGGATATTGATCTTTCAGTTGATACTAGGGGGTGTAGTAGAACTCAAAATGATAAGCGATTAGAAAGAGCAACGAAAAAGTATACTTCTCTTCCTAGAGATGTGTCACAAGGTAGGACAAATCGTTCGGAAGTGATAGCCGTTTATACTTATACTCCCGTTTCTATTTTTGATGAAAATGATGCATTACAACGATTTGGTAAATTAAAAGTTGAAGCCACTTCATTTACCATCAGTGAGCCAGTAGATAATTTAGAAGTATCCGCTATGATTTATTATTTAGCAACAGAGCAACAAAAAGAGATTCTAGAAACAGTATATGACGTTAAGCCATTTTATATTCAAACAATTACTTTGGAGAGAATATTCGTTGATAAGCTTTTTGCAGCAGAAGCATATGTACGCTATTCTGCTACAAAAAATAGAGCATTTGAAGCAGCAAAACACATTTATGATTTAGCGGTAATTGCCAATCATCCTAAAATACAAAAGCTCATTATAAATGAAGATAAATTGAGAAATCTTTTAAAAATTCGCATGGAAGAAGAACAAAAACGACTTGATGGCATACCTGGCATCAAACCCGCGGAGTTTATTTTCTTTACAGAGGTTGATAAAAATGAAGAAGTTCAGAAAGCTTATGAGATAATGCAGAATCAGTATGTTCTTCGTCATAAAGATAGGATAGATTTTAAAACAATGTGTGACGCACTAGTTAGCATTGAAGGACACCTACTGAACAATCAAGCTTGGACAGAAAGGTATGAATAATATATCTAATCCCCCCAACCTTAGCAATTTGATGAGAATCTAGTCAGAATCCTTGACTTCTCTTGTTTTTTTTGCTATGTTCATCATTAAAAATATCCAAATTTTTATGCCGGACCAATCGCTGAAAATCACGATTGTTTGACATAAAACCAATCAAAAATTTATTAAACGAGGTGTGTGAAGAAATGTCAAATTGGGAGACTAAATTCGCGAAAAAAGGATTAACGTTCGATGATGTTTTGCTTATCCCAGCAGAAAGTCACGTCTTGCCAAATGATGTCGATATGAGCGTGCAACTTGCGAAAAATATTAAGTTGAACATTCCTATTATTAGTGCAAGTATGGATACCGTCACTGATAGCAAAATGGCGATTGCAATGGCGCGTCAAGGTGGATTAGGGGTTATTCATAAAAATATGTCCATCGAAGCTCAAGCAGATGAAGTTCGTAAGGTAAAACGTTCAGAAAGTGGCGTTATCATTGATCCATTCTTCTTAACACCACAAGATTTAGTCAGTGATGCAGAACACTTGATGAGTAAATATCGCATTAGTGGGGTGCCAATTGTTGAAACACTGGAAAACCGCAAATTAGTCGGTATTATTACCAATCGTGACATGCGTTTTGTGACAGATTATTCGATTGCAATTGAACAAGTCATGACGAAAGAAAATCTAGTGACAGCGCCAGTCGGAACTTCACTAAAAGATGCCGAAAAGATTTTACAACAACATAAAATCGAAAAATTACCAATCGTGGATGAAGCAGGTCGTCTAAGTGGTTTAATTACGATTAAAGATATCGAAAAAGTAATTGAGTTTCCGAATGCAGCAAAAGATGAACATGGTCGTTTATTAGTGGCCGCAGCTGTTGGGGTTACAAGTGATACTTTTGAACGTGCCCAAGCGTTATTACAAGCGGGTGCCGATGCGATTGTAATTGATACTGCGCATGGTCATAGTGCAGGGGTTTTACGCAAGATTAAAGAAATCCGCGAAACTTTCCCTGAAGCGACTTTAATTGCCGGAAATGTAGCGACTGCAGAAGGTACGAAGGCTTTATATGATGCCGGTGTCGATGTCGTCAAAGTCGGAATCGGACCTGGTTCTATTTGTACGACTCGTATCGTTGCGGGTGTCGGTGTGCCACAACTAACAGCGATTTACGATGCGGCTAGTGTTGCGCGCCAATATGGAAAAGCAATCATTGCCGATGGAGGAATCAAGTACTCAGGTGATATCGTGAAAGCTTTAGCCGCTGGTGGTTTTGCGGTGATGCTAGGAAGTATGTTAGCTGGTACCGATGAATCTCCAGGTGAATTCGAAATCTACCAAGGTCGTCG
>JAEWFE010000136.1 GCA_023389005.1 Bacillota bacterium | reverse complement strand
ATCCAATATTTCACTTTATGCTGATAACGTTTAAAACAAGTGATCGCAAATTTTAAAAACAAATCGATTAGCTTACGATCACGCCAACCGCCATATTTTTCAACAAGATGATAAGGCATTTCAAAGTGGCTTAACGTAACGACAGGTTCAATGCCGTATTTCAAACATTCATCAAATAAATCATCATAAAACTGGAGGCCTTTTTCGTTTGGTTGGTCTTCTTCACCCGTTGGATAAATCCGCGTCCAGGCAATCGATGTACGGAAACATTTAAAACCCATTTGCGCAAATAGTGCCACATCTTCTTTATAGTGATGGTAAAAATCAATGGCATCATGGTTTGGATACACTTCATCTGGCAAAATCGTCGCAGTCATCCTTCTTGGCTTTTGTGCTGTTCCTGCTGTCGCCAAATCCATGATGCTTAAACCTTTACCGTCAACATCATATGCTCCTTCTAATTGATGGGCAGCTACCGCACCACCCCAAAGAAAATCTTTTTTAAATGACATTTTTACCTTCACCTTACTCTCTTATTTTTGACCTTTCATATTGGCAATTGCTGCAGCCTTCACGAATGGTAAATAAATAATCGTACTTAAAGCAACACATAAAATACCAATTAACAAGGATAGATAATTCGTACCACCTGAACCTAGGAATGGAATTAAGAACCCTGGAGTCGTCCAACCTATATCGACTGCTACTGGTGGAATAATCTTAAATACTGCCACGCATAACCAGCCAAAGATATTACAAGCAACTGGAGCCGCGATAAATGGAATCAAATAAATTGGGTTCATCACAATTGGTAGACCGAAAATCAGTGGTTCGTTAATATTGAATAAACCAGGCACTGCACCGAGTTTAGCAATTTCCATTTGTTGTTTATCTTTTCTAGCCACTAGGAAAATCGCAATGATCAAGCCTAGCGTAGCCCCAGAACCACCTGTATTTCCGAATGCATCATTAATCCCACCCCAAGTAACAGGGAATGGTGTGCCAATCGTTGTCCCGTGTGTGCCGTAATAATCTAAGTTTTTAACCCCCGCTTCAGCAAACATCACTGTACGTAAAGCAGTCATCGTATTTGGTCCATGAATACCTAAGACCCATAAGAATTGTTGGACAATCGTAAAAAGTAAAATGGTGACAATATTGCCGCCAAGTTTTGAGAATGGCGCTTGAATCGCATTGTAAATCATATATTGTAAACCGCCATCGGCAATCATATTAAAAGCAAAGTTTAAAACAGAAGCAGCCACCAATACAATAATAATCGGAATTAACAATGTAAATGATTGCGATACTGCTGGTGGAACGGCATCTGGCATCTTGATACGTAGTTTGTCATTTTTTTGCAAACGTGGTAAAAATTCGCCCACTAATAAACCAATAATTAAAGCAACGAACAAACCTTGTGCCCCTAAAAATCCTGTAGACAATGCTTGGGCGCCATCTTTTGTAGCAACATAAGGAGGATAAATGATAAAAAATACCCCTACAGAAGTGACAGCGGCTAAGACCTTATCGCCTTGATTGGTTTCTGCTAATTTATAAGCCGTTAAAAACACGATAAGAATCGACATAATATTGGCTGTTCCGTTTAAAACCGGAGATAATAATGCTTGATAATCTGCTAAATGAGGGAAAATTGCCCCTAAATGTAATAATTTCGCTATAAATCCATCTGGTGATAAAATCGCATAATTAATCAAAACGATAATCGAACCCGCTAAGGTCATTGGAAAAGCTAAAGTGAATGCATCTCGTACTGCAGCCACATGTCTTTGTCCATTAATTTTGGCAGCTAATGGAACTAATGTCGCTTCTATTTTTTCCTGCATTGAATTCATGAAACTCATAGTGATGCTCCTTAAATATTTTTTCGTTAGGCCCTTCGATAAATAATCGATCAATTTCACCTATTATTATATTGTATCCGTTTACTACTTTGAATACTTCTGATTTCTAAAAACAGAATATCCCACTCTTTGAAAAAAGTAACAAAATTGTCACGAATTGTTACTTTTGGACTTTCGTAAATAATTGGCTAACTTTTCGATAATATATACCACCGGAATATGAGAAGACATATCAAAAAACTCATCTTCTCTTTGTTCAGGTAAAGAGTAAGATAAAGTCAAATCAGATAAAGCACTCATAGTAGAATGACTATTTGCAGTAATCGTTAATATTGGTACATGATTACTTCTAAAATTCTGAACCAAGCGAACCATTTCGATACTTTCTCCGGAGACACTAATCGCAATATACAACATATTTTGCGGTAAGGATTGTAAATTATAAAACGGATCATTTAAGCTCAACGCAAATTTATGATTATTGGAAAAACAACGTGCACCATACTGCGCAATTCCTTCATTATTCCCAATTCCGCCAAACAAGACAACATCTGCAGCATCAATCAATTCACTCGCTTCTTGCAATTGTTCCGAAAAGAAATCTGTGTCTAACCTTTGCAAACAGCTAATTATCTCATTAGAAGAATAAGTGAAAGTTTGCGGTACCTTTTGCTCTTTCAAATGCAATTGAAAGGCTTTATAAGACGGAAAGGATAATTTATGAATATAGCGCAAAATACTTGCTGTTGATACACCGATTTCTGCAGCCAAAACTCGAACGCTCATATAGCCTACTTTTTCGCTATTGGCATTTACAAACAAATCGATTTTTCGTTCTGCTTTGGTTAATTCTATTTTTTCTACCATTCATTTCCCTCCAATACAAGCTTTTTGACTGTTTTCCCGATAGACTCCAGTATAAATAAGACCGGCACCTGTGATGTGATATCAAAATACTCTAGACTCCGCTGACAATTGAGATGATAAGTAAAACTCAAATCAGCCAAATGCGCCAAGGTACAATCACTATGATTTGTTAGCGAGATGATAAAGCTATTTGACTGTTTTAAATGTTGGGTTTGATTCAGCGTTTCTTCTGTTTCACCACTTTCTGATAAGACAATCACGGTTGCTTTGGTCCTATTATTTTGAACAATGGGGTAAAACGGATCAACCAAGGCAAAACACATCTTCCCCATATTTGTTACATATCGTGCCCCATATTGTGCCAAAATACCGCTTGTCCCGACGCCAACAAAAATGACGACTTCACTTGCTAATATTTTGAGCGCAGCCTGGTGGACTTTTGCATAAAATTGATCCTTATCTATTTTATAGAAATAATCGAGTATTTCACTGACACTATCAGAGAATTGATAGGTCTCTTTTTTTGCTAAAAATAACTGATAACGAATTTTAAACTCTGTAAAACCATTGCACCCCACTTTTTTACAGAATCGTAAAATCGTACTTGGTGATACATGGATTTCTGTTGCTAGCTGCTTTAATGTCTTGTGGAGTACGGCTTCTTTTTGCTGTAAAATCGCTTGGTAGACTTCTCTTTCTAGGTCGTTTAATTGCTTAATCTGTTCCACTGAAAACATGCTTATCCCTCCATCGCTCTCTAATAATCCTAGTATAGCTCAAAATGTAACAAATCGAAACATTTAACAAAACTAAAAAAAGGATGTCAAGCAATGTACGATTCTTGCCTCACATCCTGTTATGATTCATCTATCTTCTAATTGGCAAATACTCGGTTAAATCATAGAACTGTGATTTATCCACTGCATTGGCCCGATATTGCCGATTGATACCCGCCTCATTTGCATAGTGGTTCAACTCGTTAATCAACCCTTCTTCTTGCGGTGTAAAATGTAAACGAGCATCCACTGCGGTTAGATAGATATAGTTGACTAACTTGCTAATGAAGACTGGCGGAGAAGGATTAGTGTCGATTTTTTTGTAAACTTGCAACAGACAATCCGTAATATCTAACCATGATGTCGCTCGTTCTTCCTTCGTATGCGCAATTAGTAAATTATACAACTCATGTACCTTTTCTTTTACAGCTGATACTTCCATAACAAACCCTCCCCTCTTTTACTATACTATCACTTCGAATTTCTTTGCTCACACATATTTAAGCGTTTACATTTTATCCGCTTAAAAAGAGGAAATTAAAAATTCAGAATTTTCCTATGTCCCTATTCTACTCCTATCTGCCTTTTTTCTCAAGCGATAAGCAAAAACTTTCACAATAAAATCATCCCGCAAAAGCAACTAAATTCAACGCATTTACGGGATGTAGATGACTTATTATTTAAATTTTACAGCAGTCCCATATGCGACCACACTTTGCATCTCTTGCATGATTGAGCCGCTATCAAAGCGCATCATAACAACCGCATCGGCACCCATGGCTTTGGCGTTTTCTTTCAAACGTTCAACTGCTACTTCCCGTGATTCTTCTAACATATTAGTGTAGGCTTTGACTTCACCACCGATAAAGCTTTTTAATCCTGCACCAATATCAGAAATCGCGTTTTTCGATTGGGTCGTTAAGCCGAATACTTCCCCAATAATTTCGTATTCTTTTCCTGGAATTCTTTCTGTTGTCGTGACAATCATCTTATTCTTCCTCTTTTTCTATCTTTTCTTTTGCTTCTGGTTGTACTTTTTGTCCTTCAAGTGCTGCAACAATTTCTTGATTAGCTTGTTTTCTAGACATCGTTTCGTTGATTAAGTTCACTAAATCGAGGCCTGTAGTTTCTTTGATGGTTTCAAAGGTGCGAGCTAATCCTGCTTCTCCCATTTGATGGACGCCATCGCCAGCTCCAAAACTAACCACTTTATCGATATTGCTAATTGGCGCGTTGACTTCTTTAGCAATTGCAGGTAAGACTTTGATAAATTCGACTAATACCCCAGCTTCGTTTAATTTTTGCAAAGCCAAGGCCATTTGTTCCTTGCTTTGCGCTTGTGCTTGACCGACTTTGGCAATCTTTTCGGCTTCAGCTTGCCCTAGTTTTTCAATTCTTTGGGCTTCAGCTTCGGCAGC
>JAEWFE010000119.1 GCA_023389005.1 Bacillota bacterium | reverse complement strand
CTGATGCCCTGATGAAAGAACTACCGACACAAGGCATCAAAAATCTCTTAGTCGTAGCGCCGGGATTTGTCGTGGACTGTCTGGAAACCATTGAAGAACTTGAAGAAGAAAATAAGGCGTACTTTTTGCAAGCTGGCGGCCAACATTTTTACTATTTGCCTCCCTTTAATGCCGATTCTGATTTCGCCCAATTAGTCGTGAAATTACTATCCTAGCCGCCCTTTTCATGATATAATAAGGGTAAGAAATGGAGGCGATTTTATGTGGTTCGATGTATTAAAAATTGTCGTTGTTATCTTCGTTTTAGGTGCGCTTGGTTTTAAGGGCCAATTTTTGACTCGTTGGTTAAATGATTTAACAGATAAAAGTAAATAATCGTATAGAGAGCTGCTCTAAGTGGAGTGGCTCTTTTTTTAGAATTCGCTACCAATGTTGATTTACTTTTTTTCATGATGTGCTACAATTAATTATATAAATATTCTGATAATTAAAGAGGTGATTGGTATGCGTCAATTTCTAAGATTCCTATTATCGATTGGTTTACTTTTTATACTTACAGGCTGCCAAAGTACTGCCAGTAAATCTGCTGAAACTCATGAAAGCACCCAAAAGACAAGTTTAAGTACTGCCCTGAGTAATTCGACAACAACCAGTACGCAACAGGCTACCACGCAAACACTCAGCAAAACGTATCAAAGTCTAAGTGATATTCCTAAAACCTTAACAGAGGAAAAGCAAACGTGGCAATTATTATCCATTAATGTGAAAAAAGAGAATCAACTAGAGGCCACCTTCATTCCTGAAACTTTTCAGACGCAAACAAAAGATGAATGGACCGAAAAATACACGGATCTCAAAGCTATTCCTAAGACTATTACACAAGCAAACCACACCTATCATCTTATCAGCGTACAATTGATTGGCGAAGAATTCGAAGCAACCTTTGCCAGCGAAAAATAAAATATAAGTAAACAGGCCAGAAACGACATGCATTCTGACCTGTTTTTCCTATAGTTTAAATCCGTGGTTATTGAGATAAATTGTTAGGTGATTGGCCAATTCATAATCTTCCAATATTTTCATTACCTCAAGCGCTTGTTCACAGTATTTTTTTCCTATCTCTTTGCCTGATTTTAAAAGACAATATCCTTCAAAAAAGTGTAAATAATTCTTTTCATAGTAAAAATTCGTATTCGTTAGTTGTTTCTTCGCTAACTCAATCAATTTTTGAGCTTTTAATATTTCCTCTGCTTCAATCATACGTGTAATCACATTTGCAATCACTTGGGCTAAGACATGCTTATTGTTACTGATTTTATCCATGAAATAAGTTTTTTTAATCGCTGTTTTCACTAAAAATTCACTTGTAGCTAACGGTAAAAAGAAAATACTATTTCCAAACAACTCAATCTCATATAGATGCCAGTCTTCTACTTTCATCAAATAATCTTTAATCACTTTGATTCCTTCTTGGTCATAAGGAAGTTGACTTAAATTATGAATATACTGTTTTAGGATGATTTGGTTGTGTACATGACGAACATTATTATTTTGCTGATAATACTGCTTTTCATCCGTCAATAGTTGATGAAGTAAAATAACATTATCATTATTGACTGCATAACTATATTTTTCTAAAAAAGCATCTTGTTTTTCCTGTTCACTGACCAAATTAGCCACTTCAAATTCTGAAAATCGCACATTTAAGCGATCCATCAATTGAAAAAAATGCGCCACAGAAATATCACTTCCCCCACGCTCATACTTCGACAAAAACGGTACAGAAACAATGTCTTTCGCTAATTCATTTAAGGTCATTCCTTTTGATAATCGAAGTTCTCGAATCATCGGCCCAAATTGTTCCATCGCTACCTCCTTTTAACCTATAGGAAACATTTCACCTATCTCGTTTACCTTTATGATATTTTTTATCCATCATATCTTTTACTAAAGGAGTCGTCAACTACATGAAGCAATTACTACAAACTTTTTGGAAGGAAAATACTCTAGTTTTGGTGATTATGATTGGTGCGAGTGCTTGTACAACTATCGCCAGTTTTAGTTATTCATGGATAGTCAATGGAATTATTTCTCAAAGCTCCCTTCATTTTTATCGTGGGTGTTTGATTTTAATTCTAAGCTACCTTACTTTTTTGTTTATAAAATACGTTCAAATTAACTACTCTAGCCAATTAGTTGCTAAAATGGTTCTATTTTTGAGAGAACGTATCATCTTACAGATAGTGCACCAAACACCGAAGCAATTTAAGCAAACGGCAATTGGCAGTCATGTTTCTAAACTGAGTAATGATATTTTACAACTTGAGCAGCAAGGAATCATGAACGTCTATGAACTTCTTGCTAACCTTATCAGCCTGTTCTTTGCGTTAAGTTCGCTGTTACTGATTCACTGGTTAGTATTTATCGTTGTAGGTGTGCAACTGGTGATTTTATTACAATTACCAAAACTACTAGATAACAAACTCAAACACCTTGCCTTAGCCTATGCCAACCAAAATGAGCAAGCCAACCAACTTGCCACTGAAGCCTTAGCTGGATTTTCAACGTTTTATCTATTTCAAAGTCTAGATTTTTTGCGTCAACGTTTAGTTCGTGCTTATGACCTCGTTCGCCATGCCAAAAATAATCAAATGTTTCTCATGGCGAAAGTGATTGTGCTTGGTGGGTTTGGCAACATTTGTGGACAGATTACCGCCATCGCCTTAGCTGGATATTTTGCACTTCATCAAGAAATTAGTATCGGTTCGGTGACAACTGTATTGAGTTTAGCCACCATTGTCTTTAACACTGCAGGCAATATGAGCCAATATCTCGCAGCCATCCGCAGTGTAGAACCAATCTTTGAAAAGAATCATTATTTTGACGCTTATTCCTCTCAAGAATTACCAACACATCAGGAAATAGATGAATATGAAATCCGTTTTAAAGACGTCTCATTTCAATATCCAGGTAGCCCGCAAGCATTATTTTCCAACTTAAACTATACCTTTGAATCCGGAAAAAAATATGCCATTATCGGAGCTAGCGGGAAAGGCAAATCGACACTTTTTCAACTGATTATCGGCCTATTAAAACCGACCACTGGTAAAATATTTCTTGGTAGCCAGGATTATCAAAGCTTAGAGGAGCAGACTTTGCGCACACAAATACTGTATATCGAACAAAATCCTTATGTTTTTAGTGGGAGCCTTAGAGATAATCTCTGTTTAGGTGAGTCGTTTACCGAAAAGCAGTTACACCAAGCACTCATTCATGCTGGATTGGCTGAGTTTCGTCACAAATTAGACTATGAATTAACTGAACATGGTGATAATCTCTCGGGTGGACAAAAGCAACGACTGGCACTTGCTCGGGGACTCTTACGCAAAAAGAAAATCATTCTGCTAGATGAAAGTACAGCCAACATCGATACAAAAACAGCAAGAGAAATCGAGCAGTTTATTTTTAGTCTCAAAGATTGTACGGTTTTAATGATTACACACCATCTTGAGACTGCCTTAAAAGAACGATGCGACCAAATCATTGAACTATAAAATAAGACCTTATCTCTGACTTTACTTCAAAGATAAGGTCTTAAAGTTTGCTATCTTTTCTTCCATGCACGAAACAACAATACAAGCACGACGGCACATAAAGCTCCAGCACCATCTAGCATCACATCTTGGAATAATGGTGTCCGTCCACCAGTTAACATTTGGTGAAACTCATCGCTGGCCGCATAACCTAAAGCCGCAAAAACACTAACCGGAGCACACAGCCAAGCTAGATTTAATTTCGCGCTTAATCCTAAAAATAAACTCCCACCTAAAATAA
>JAEWFE010000312.1 GCA_023389005.1 Bacillota bacterium | reverse complement strand
GGATAAGATAGGACAAAACATGGCTTATAGAAAATCACAATAAACAGGGTTTGGCTGACAGTGGTTCAGCCGTTTTTTTTAGTAAAATTTAGGAGGAAATTATGCAAAAAGAGCAGACTTTTCAATTGATTGCAACTGCAGCAAGTGGGTTGGAAGCATTAGTCGGAAAAGAATTACGTGAAATGGGTATTGAATGTCAAGTCGAAAACGGCCGTGCAAGATTTCGTGGGAATATGGAGACTATCGCTAAAACGAATCTATGGTTGAGATGCGCAGATCGTGTCAAAATTGTAGTTGGTGAGTTTGAAGCAACTAGTTTTGATGAGTTGTTCAATAAAGTAAAAAGTTTACCTTGGGAGAATTATCTACCTTTAGATGCAAATTTTCCTGTAGAAGGTAAATCAATTAAATCAAAATTGTTTAGTGTTTCTGACTGCCAAGCGATTACAAAAAAAGCTATTGTCAATCGTTTGCGTGAATATTATCATCGACCAAGTCATATGCCACTTCCTGAAACAGGGGCATTATATAAATTAGAAGTCGCTCTGTTGAAAGATAAAGTGACCCTCACACTTGATACCACCGGACCAAGTTTATTTAAACGAGGATATCGTCTGGATAAAGGGGGCGCGCCTTTAAAAGAAAATATGGCTGCTGCAATGGTCATGTTAACAAATTGGCGAAAAGATCGTCCTTTTATCGATCCAGTATGTGGTTCTGGAACATTATGTATCGAAGCAGCGTTAATCGGTCACAATATTGCACCTGGCTTTAATCGTGAATTTGTCTGCGAAACATGGAGTTGGTTTGATCAGGATATTTTCGAAAAGATCCGTACTGAAGCGGATGAACAAGCGGACTATGACGTTGAACTAGATATTTTGGGAATGGATATTAATGAAAACATGATTGAAATTGCCAAACAAAATGCACTCGAGGCTGGACTTAGCGATTCAATTACCTTCAAACAACAAGCTGTTAAAGACTTTAAAACAGATAAAGAATATGGTGTAATCATTGCGAATCCGCCTTATGGAGAGCGTTTAGGTGAGCGCGATACTGTTAGAAAACTCTATCGCGAAATGGGGCAAGTCATGAAACCACTAACGACTTGGAGCAAATATATATTAACAAGTGATTTAGCTTTTGAAGAATTTTATGGGCAAAAAGCAACTAAAAAACGAAAACTATATAATGGGGCATTAAGATGTGATTATTTCCAATATTGGGGAACACGGCCACCTAGAAAAGAGCATAAGGAGGAGATAAAATGAGTTTTGCAGCCTTTCAATTACAAGATTATTTATTGACTGCGATTACAGATAAGGGATTTAAACAACCTACAGAAGTGCAAGAACGATTAATACCTGTCATTCAAGCTGGTCGCAGTGTTGTGGGACAGTCTCAAACAGGGACAGGGAAGACTCATACCTTTTTATTACCGATTTTTAATCAACTAGACTTGAAGCAACAAAATGTGCAAGCTGTTATTACTGCGCCTAGTCGAGAATTAGCTACTCAAATTTATCAAGCGGCTAAACAATTAGCTGATTTTGCTGGTGAAGAAATTTCAATTATGAATTTTGTTGGTGGGACGGATAAATTACGTCAGGTAGAACGATTAGCCACTAAACAACCGCATATCGTTATTGGTACACCAGGCAGAATTTTGGATTTAGTCACTTCAGGGGATTTATTGATTCATACCACGCAAGTTATGGTTGTTGATGAAGCTGATATGACTCTAGATTTAGGATTCCTAGCTGATGTTGATCAAATTGCCGGTAGAATGCCAGATAATTTACAAATGCTTGTATTTTCAGCTACAATTCCTGAAAAATTACGTCCATTTTTGAGAAAATATATGAACAATCCTTTAATTGAAGAAATTAAACCCAAGACGGTCATTTCAGAAACGATTGATAACTGGTTAATTTCAACTAAAGGTAAAGACATGAACCAAATTATTTATCAATTATTAACAATCGGACACCCTTATTTGGCGATTGTATTTGCGAACACGAAACAAAGAGTAGATGAAATCAGCCAATATTTGAAAAACCAAGGATTAAGTGTCGCAACGATTCATGGCGATATCTTACCTCGTGAACGTAAACGCGTCATGAAGCAAATTCAAAATTTAGACTTTCAATATGTTGTCGCAACCGATTTAGCTGCACGCGGTATTGATATCGAAGGTGTATCTCATGTTATCAATGCCGAGATACCGGATGATTTAGAGTTCTTCATTCATCGTGTAGGAAGAACCGGACGGAATCAATTACCAGGCACAGCTATCACTCTTTACGAACCAAGTGATGAAAGAAAAATTAATGAAATTGAAGCACTAGGTATTACTTTCAAACCAAAAGAAATCAAGAATGATGAGGTCGTTGATTCCTATGATCGTAATCGTCGTCAAAAACGTGAAAAAAAACGCGATGAGTTAGATACGACATTGATTGGCTTAGTGAAGAAGAAAAAGAAAAAAATTAAACCTGGCTATAAAAAGCAAATTCAACGTGAAATTGAGAAATCAAATAAACAAAAACGTAAAATGGAACGTCGACAAAAAGGACGTACTGCAAGAAAACATAAGAAAAACTCAAGTATATAAGCTAAACAGTCTCCCATTTGTATGCGGAGGCTGTTTTCATTTTGCGAAATTTTTTTAAAATCATTCATCCGATTAATGTCAAGTATGTTATAATGTGAGCATGTATAACGGTTTTGGGAGTGATTACATGAAGGTTATCGATGCATTGGATTGGTCAAATTGGAAAAATTATTCTGTGAGCACGAAAAGAGATTTATTTAGTCAGATACTGGCTTATTATGTCAGTCCCCTCAAACAAGTAAGCAATATTACATTGAGTCAGTTTGAATTAGCAGGTGTAAAATGTGAAACTTTTGAGGTAAATCTAGATGAGGAAACTTTTGTCTTTTTACCAGGAAAAAAAGGTGCCATTTTAGGGTGGGACTCTGGTACACAACCTTTACCTGCATTTTATTGGAATATGAAGAATGCAATTTATACGAAAAAGGTGCAAGACTATCAAAAAAATTACGGTTTACAAACAACCGAAGAATGGGATGTTTTTATTAATGAATCAACTTCAAGTTTACGACAAGTAGATGTTGCGCCAATGTTAGTGGCAAAATATGCTTTACCAGTCGGCTGTAGTTATTTAGGAGAATTTCATGCTGTAACGGGAGAATTCATTGGAACATTAGATGAATTTGCAAAATATGAAGAACAAATCAAGCAAGCATTAACGCCTCCGCAAAATTTTGAAGACTCTTTATTTTTTGAGTTTCCCAATGAATTATTTCATGAAAATCAATTTTATGCCAAACTAAATCCTGAACTAGAAAGCTACACGGTATATTCTCATCAACTCTGTACCCAAGAACAATTACGTAAAAGTTTGCAAAAAGAAGTCATGGATTTAATGAATGAAGACCAATGGGAATATGCAGTAGGTGGTACCACTCGTCGATTATTTAGATGGGGCAATGAACTGTTAGAAGACCATTCATTTTGGAAAAATCAAATTCACAAAATTGTCAGTCGGCCAAATATGTTTGGTTTGAGCTTTGCTGGGGATTTGAAGCAATTTGAAATCACCGCTGATCAACAATTGAAACTTGATCAATGGGAATACTGTCAAGTGCCGCTTTTAGATTATTTACCATTATCGACTTATTATCGTCCTAGAAAATCTATTTCACCTTTTGAAATCCTTTCGCCTAAAGATTATACTTATCGTAAGGCAATCATTATTGAAGCTTGATTAAAATAATTTTTTTACTTTTTTAACATTTTAATTTGTATTTAGGGGATGAAAATGCTAGTATAATCTAGTAATTGTTGTTTTTTTTAGGAGGATGAGGATGGATAAGAAAATTCTGAAAATTATTATTACACTTTTACTAATGGTTAGTGTATCTGTTATTTGTATTTTCGGGTATAAATATTCTCAACGTCATACAGATACACAATCAAAAGATGTCATTGAAAATTTTGTTGAAAATGTG
>JAEWFE010000281.1 GCA_023389005.1 Bacillota bacterium | reverse complement strand
GCGTCACTTCAATCTTCAAGCCTTTTAAGTGCGTTTCTAATTGATTTTGCACAAATTCCGCGATTTTCTTACTATTTTCTGTATCAGCGACTAATAAAGTAATCTTGATATCATCGCCTAAGTCTTTCTTCGCTTTTTCAAAATGTTCTTTGGCTACTTTGACATCGTACGTATTATAATTGCCACTGTATTTTCTGAAATCTTCACCTTTTTTGTTTTGGTAAAGGTTCGCTGGTACAAGACCACTTAATGCTTTTGAACCATCATTTAAGACTTTTTTCGCTAAACTTTCTCGATCCACTGCTTGAGCAATCGCCTTACGTAATTCGACATTGGCTAATGGTGTATTGGCTTTTTTATTTAAGTCTAAGTAATAATTCACCACTTCAAGTTCAGAATATTTTGCTTTGTCATTTTTATACTGTTGGACAAACTGACCAGAAATTTTGGTTAAATCTAAATCACCCGTTTGGTAAAGGTTAATCCCTGTATTATCTTCTTTAATCGTTGAACCATCTACTTGGGTTAATTTCACTTTTTTCTTATCATAGTAATAAGGATTTGGTGCTAACTCCCAAGTATCTGAAGTTTGTTTCCAATTTTTTAAGACAAATGGACCAGAATAAATCGCATCTTCACTGGTTGCCGCATATTTATCGCCTTTTGCTGTGACATATTTTTCATTTTGAGGTGCTAACCAACCAATTGAAATCACAGAAAGAAAGGATGGTTGTGGATTAATCAATTGCACTTCAAAGGTTTGATCATCCACTGCTTTTAAGCCAATTGTATCAATATCTTTCTTGCCATTACGGATTTCTTTACTGTTGATGACATTATCTAACCAATAAGCGTTTGGCCCTTGAGTTGCTGGATTGACCAAACGTTTCCAAGCAAATAAGAAATCACCGGCTGTAATTGGTGTGCCATCGCTCCATTTGGCATCATCACGAAGATGGAAAGTATAGGTTTTGCCATCTTCACTAATATCGACACTTTTTGCCAGGCCAGGAACAACCTTAGAATCATCATCTAAACGATAAAGTCCTTCAAAAATATGTTGCACAACGGTAAATGTGACTTTATCTGTTGTTTGTGTCGTATCTATTGTTGACAGTTGTGCTGGTAAACTAACGGCTATTTTTTGTTCGACTTTTGGCGCATCTGCCTTTTTACTTGATTCTTTTGTTTTCTCTTGTCCGCATCCTGCTAATAACGTCCCCACTGCTAGAAATGCGATGCTATATTTTAACCACTTTTTCATTGAAACACCTCTTTTGTTGAATTTGTGCCTAAATTATAAACAATAGCCACTATTTATATCAAGCCCTTAGAATATACTAAAAAACTATAACTCATCATAAGAATTTCATATAACTTGCACCCGATACCATTCTTTTATCACAAAAAAACTCATCTTGTGTTTTATTCATTACACAAGATGAGTGAAAATATTATATTTCATAGATTTTTTCTCTTTTACCAGATTTAATTACAAGTACAATCGCTTGACTATCTCTAATATCACAAATAAGACGATATTTTCCAATTCTATAACGCCATAAGCCAGATTTGTCTGCGGTTAATGCTTTGCCTGTCCATCTAGGATTTTCACAACCTTCAATATTTTTGTTCAACCACAGTAAAATCTGCTTACGAATTGGTGTATCCAGTTTTAAAAATTCTTTATAAGCTTTCTTTTCGAACTCAACATGATATTTCATAATTCTTCATCTCTCATCATATCTTGAAGAGAAATCGATTCTCCAGTTATATTTTGAAGAGCTTCAATACCAGCCTGTAAATCTAAGAAATCTTCAATCTTTTCTGTTAAAGCTTGCTTCATAAGAGTTGATAAAGGTAATCCAGTTAATTCCGCATAGCTTTGAAACATTTTTTCTTCTTGCTCGTTTAATCGAATCGTCGTTACTCTCATAATATGCCCCTCCTTAAAGTTCTCTACAACAATTGTATTACATTGTAATGCAAATTTCAATTCTTTTATCACAAAAAAAAAGCCACCTAATGCCAATCACAGCACTAGGTAGCCTTTATTAATCGATTATTTAGATTCTGAAGTTGAAGTAGAAGATTCTTTTGTTTCTTCTTTACTTGAACTTGATGATTCTTTTGTTTCTGATTTTGAAGATTTAGTCTTTGATGATGAACTTGTCTTCGTTGCATCAATGTAAGTAGATAATACATCCGCGAAAGTCTTATCTTTAATCTTCACATTGGCTTTCTTCAATTCTTCACCAATTGTTTTTGTCACAAAGGTAGAATCATTTAATTTATTATCAGTAGCAATCTTCTTCAAAGTCTTTTTGTATTTATCCATGTCGTTCCCTTTTGCTTGGGTTTTCACCATTTTAACGACATAATAAGAAGTTTGATAAGTAGATGCATCAGTCACCGCGATTGGTTCAGCTGAAATTTCGCCATCTTTTAACGCAAAGGCAGCTGATTTCACTTCTGTAGGTACATCTGAACTTGTAGAATCAAATTTCACATCTTTGCCTTTATTGCTTGTTGCGATTGATTTTTCTTTCGCAATTTTTGCAAAGTCTGCGCCATCTTTCTTCGCTTCTTCAATTACTGATTTAGCTTCATCTTCACTTGAAACTTGGATGAATTGTGCAGTGACTTCTGGATGGAATGAATCCCAAGCAGTCTTATAATCTGCATCTGTTAATTTCACATGTGCTTTCAAACCAGCGTCTAAAGCTAATTGTTGACGAATGGTTTTCTTGAAGCTTTCTTTTGTATAGCCAGCAGCTTTTAATTGAGATTCAAAGCTATCACCATATTGTTTCGCTTGTTCTTTGTATTTTGCATCGACTTGTTTATCGGTAACTTTATCGCCGTATGCTTTGTCAAATACATCGTAAATAATCATGCTACGAACCACGCTTTGGCTAGTAGAATTTGATTTAATTTCATTATAGAAATCTTGAACAGTAATGGTTTGGCCTTTCATTGAGGCGATAGTTTGATCAGAGTCTTTGGAACAAGCTGCTAAACCTAAAACAGAAACAGCCGCCAAAGTAGCTAATAATGCTTTTTTCTTCATAACTAAATTAACACTCCTAAATTCTTTTTCGAGTTCACAAGTCTTACTATACCACAAATCCACCAAAATAATAGACTTTTAAAAACATATTTCATAAAAATTTCAAAAATAAGCTTTTCTTAATGATTATTTTAAGTTTGGTACATAAAAACTACGATTATCCATGCCAAAAATACGATCCGTGTATTCACCTGGTGTTGTTTGACGAATCGAAGTCAACATCATTTGCATCGAAGCATCGATATTATCAATTTGATGTAAAATTTCGGCCTCCATAATTCTTGGACGCACTGGAGAACCATATTCTAATAACCCGTGATGACTTAAAACCATATGACGTAAAAGGACAATCTCTTCTTTATTTGGATCTAGTTTTAATTCCATACATGCTTGGGTGATTTCTTCATCGATTAAGACTAAATGCCCAATCAAATTACCAGCCACCGTATATTCTGTCGTCATCGCTCCACTTAATTCCAATACTTTACCTAAATCATGCAAAATAATTCCGGCATAGAGCAGTGAAGCATTTAATTCAGGATAAATATCAACGAGTGAATGCCCAATTTTTAGCATCGTTACGGTATGATAAGCCAGTCCTCCTGAAAAGGCATGATGATTTTTCTTCGCAGCCGGAAATTCAAAGAAAGCTTTCTTATACTTACTTAAAAGATGGCGGACAATCCGATTCCAACTTGGATTTAAAATTTCAAAAATCGTTTTGCCGACGTAATCTTCCATTGCCTCCCTTTTCATCGGAGCGCGTTCCATATAAAGATTAGGATCACTTGGCTCTTCTAACTTAGCTAAGCGTAAATGTAAAATTTTTACCTGAGGATTGCCATTATAGATTTCACGCTTGCCGTTTAAAAAGACCACTCTGCCTGCTTCAAAACGGCTAATTTCTTCTTCAGAGGCATCCCAAAACTTGCCATCAATCGTGCCGGATGTATCTTGGAACGTAAAAGCAATAAATTTCTTGCCATTTTTTGCCATCCGCACATCGGCATTTTTAATCAAAGCAAAGAGTTGCATTTCTTCATCGACTTGATATTCTTTGATTTTTTTCATCTGCATATTCCCTCTTTCTTAAGATAATGGTTTGACTACTTGATGAAGTTCTTGATAATAGCTTACCATTTCTCGGTCTGAAGATAAACAAATCACTTGATAATCTTTCGCAAATTCTGCTAAAAGTTGCGCCAAAGACCGTTTGCGCTGACTATCATAATGTAGCCACCCATCGTCAATCACCACTGGACTAATATTTTTTTGTTGCATCGCTAAATAAGCAAATCGCAAGGCCATAATCAATTGGTCTTTAGTCCCGGTAGAAAGCTGATAGATAGGCTGTTGATTGACAAATAACTCATTTGCTTTCATCTGAATTTTATCATAACGTTGATTGGTTAAGATTTGCATAAAATGCCCCGCTTGTTCGAACAAATAAGGAAGCTGTGATTCAGAAAGTTGATCAGCCATGAATTGAAGTTGCTTTTCAATGACAAAGTGCACACTCCATTCATAGATTAGTTCTTGAATTTCCGACTTTAATTGCGCTTCTTTTTGATAGAGTTCTGGCAAGGTTAAGTCCTTCATCTGTTGGGCAAGACTGACTTCAATTTGTTTGATTTGCGTCAAATTTTGATCTTTTTGTACTTGTAGTTGGGTTTCTTGACTTAAAATTTGTTGCTCTTGACTTGCTAACTGCTCTTTTGTCATAGCATCTGGGTACAATCCTTTTAACATTTGCGCTAATTCTGTTTGGCGTTTTACTTGGCTTGCTCGTTCCTGCATTTGTCGAAACCATAACGGTAGATCAGATACCTGTTGGATTTGATATTTAGCCAATAAAGTCTGATTTTGTTTTAGCAAATCTTGCTGTGCTTGCCGTTTTTGACTGATTTGTTCCATGATTTGCGTCACTGGATGAGCCGCACGTGTGATTTTTTCCTGCTGCATTTCTTCTTTAAATTGACGGATTTGTCCTAATTGTTCTGCTATCGTCAAATGAGCAATTGGTAACCACTCATATAAAAAGTCCGCTGTTTGCCGAAATTGGGCCATATTTTGATTCAGTTGCGCCAATTTAGCATTTAACATTTGTCGCTGTTGCTGCGTGTTTTTGCTTATCTGAGCTGCTTGATTACGTTTGGCTAACTCTTGAATGAAAGAAACATAATCCAAATGCTGTAAATCTAGCGGCAATTGACTGCGTAACGCTTGGAACTTCTCTTGCATTGTCCCTTGTTCTTCCAAAAGATTTTGATAGGCTTGATTTTTCTCATCTAAATCTTGTAAATAAAGGCGCCACTGCTGCTTGATTGGTTCACTATCTGAAGTACGATAAATCCGTAAATAAAGAAATCCTGCCAATAAAATCGTCAATACAAAGACTAGTCCACCAAATAAAGGCGAAAATTTCATAAGCAATAAACTAAGCAATACACCAACAAATCCCGTAATAAGCAGTGGTTTAGGACTGGTTGTCGCTTTTGTTTGAGCAAATAATTCAGGATGTTGTTGCTCAAACTGATTTAATTTTGCTTCAGCGACTTGTTGGTTGTGTTGCGCACTAGTGAGTTGACTCGTCAAGGTTGCTAGCTGCGTCTGGATTTTCGTATACTGGGCAACAAATTCTTGCGAGACTGTTTCTTGTACTTTTGTGTTATCAGGAAGTTGCGCTAATTGTTGCGTGATTTGTTTATGCGCCTGAATATCTTGATATAGCGCCCCTTCACTTTGCAATAATTGACTGATTTGTTCTTCATGATCTAAATAAAATAAATAGCGTTTAGATAATTGCTTTTGCTCGAGTTGTGATAATCGACTTTCCAAGACTTGAATATCTTGACTCAACTGTTGACTTTGCTGCATAAATTGCTGTAACACTTGGACATCTGCAGCATCAGCTAACTGTAAATCCTTTTGCTGCAAAGATTGGTATTCTTCAAATAGGGCAAAATGTGTTTGTTGTTGTTTGATTTTTTGGGCTTGTTTTTGTATAGACAGCCATTGTTTTTGTAAATCTTTTTGCGCATTTTTCAACGATTGTAGCTGCTGAGACTGGGCGGCTAACTCTTTTTGTTTCTCGGCTAAAGTATAAATATTTGCCTGCAACGCTTGATACTCCGCCAGTTTTTGGTTCAATGGCAAGACCCGGCCTCTTGAAGTAAAGATTTTATTCCGCTCTTTTTCTTCCTGCTCGGCCTGTAGAAATAATTGCTGACTACCAGTAATGCCCAATGATAACAAAGCAGACTGCAAATATTTTTCATCTAATTGGGTGATTTGCTGTAACTGTTCTTGATCAAACGTAAAGACTTGTTCAAATAATTGACTATCTAAAGGGGCTAAACGCTTCTGTAGATAACTTTCGGGAAAAATTTCGTCCCCGATAATTACCGTTGCTTTTCCTTTATTGAGGTGTTTCATCCGCTCAATCCGCAAAACTTCGCCATCGATTTCAATTTCCAACGCACCTCCATAATAGGCGTGGTCAGTCTCATAATCACGCTTTCTTTTTTGTTTTTTAGGGAAACCAAATAACATCGCTTTGATGAAATGATAAAGAGTAGATTTTCCAGCTTCATTTGCACCAAAAATTAACTGATTCCCCACTGTAAAGTCAAAGCTAAACTGACGATATTTCCCAAATTCCGTAATTTCTGCTTTTAATAGTTTCATCTGTTATTCCTTTTCTTCTGTTACATAACCTAAATTTGCTCGTGCCTGTCTCATCACTTCTGGAATCAATTCTTCTAAAGAAACAAAACCTAATAGCCCGTTTTTCGCTAATTCCTCCGTTAACTGTTTCGCCAAGACTTCTGAGGCAAATGCTTGACTTGAAAGCATAGAAGGCAAGATAGTAGGACTCGTCTCCTGTGCTTCATGATTAATAACAATTTCATAAACAAAGACATCTTTTTGGGCACGCTGTAATTGTGCATTTAAATAATCTAGTATTTCCAAGCGAGTGGTAGCTGAATATTCTAGTAACTGTTGCTCTGATAAATGCTGCCAATGAAGTTGATAAAAGCCTAGTGATACTGCTGAAAGTTTTGCCATTAAATCAGCCAACACTTGGGTACGTTGACTTTGAACAGGCATATGATAATCCACTTGACCAAAACGAAGACTTGCAACATGAGCGGGCGTGAAATGACAACTTTGAGGCGTTAATTCGACTAACATCACACCTGTAGCTACTTCTTTTTTCGTATGTCCTTGTGGCGTACCTGGATACACAATGGCCGGCTGTTCATTTAAAGTCGTCGGTACATGAATATGCCCCAATGCCCAATAATCATAGCCCTTACTTACTAGTTCTGAAATTTGAAAAGGTGCATATTTGCCTGCCTGTTGCCCGTGATAAAGGCCAATATGATAATCACAATCCACCGCTTTATACGGAAACTCGATATCCTTTCTTGCTTCAATCCACGGCTGACAATAACTAAAGCCGCTAAAAGCCACACGTTCATTTGACTTAGTTGTCAACGTCAGTGTCGAGACTGCTTCTTCGGTAAACAAATGAACATTTTCCGGAAAGTCAAACCAATAACGCTGTGGGGTGTAATAATCATGATTGCCAAAACACATTACGACCTCAATTCCTTCTTTTTCAAGTCGTTGCAACGCTTGACAAAAAATATTTTGAATATACAAACTTGGCTGATTCTGATGGAACGTATCTCCTGCTAAAAGGACAAAATCCACTTGCTTTTCAATCGCTAAATCAACTATTCTTTGCCAAACTTCTTGATTCACTGTAAGTAACGATTGCTGCCATTTACTCAATTGTGGCATCCCTTCAAAGCTACGATCCAAATGCAAATCCGCACAATGTAAAAAACGAACCATTCTTCTTTTTTCCTTCAATTTTTTCTTTCATTGTACCATTAATAATAGCAAAAGTCACATTTTAAACGAAAATTTGTTCGCTATTTTAAACGCAAAAAAACTACTCTAAATCACAATAATTTAAAGTAGCTATAACATTTAACTGAAAATATCTTGACAAAGTTTGTAAAAATGATTAAACACACACTCATATTTAAATCAAGAACTCTCATAAAACTTTATCTAAAAGCAATGGCATCCATCCACTAAAAAAATATACATTAGATGATAGAAATAAATATTATATTCTGATATGATTGAAGAACGTCAATTACCTCATTTCTATAATAAATGATAAAAGTATGTTAAATAAATGAAAAAAATGTGTTTTGTTAAAAATTACGTTAGGAGAAAAACTTTTGATTTTAATAAGCCAAATCATAAAGCAAATTAAGATTGCAAGAATGTATAAGATTACTATTATTTCCGGAATTGTAACTCAAACATTTTTTGCAATTTTTAAAAACTATGTCTTAATTGCCTTTGTTGGTAGCAATGTACAATCCTCACCAATGAACGAATTTCAAACCACAACGTATATTTGGTTAACGCAAATATTATTTGGGATTGTGCCTTGGACGGTTAATAGAGCAGATTTTGATAGTATCAGAAAAGGGACTATCGCGCTAGACCTTATAAAGCCAACAAGTATTTTTAATCTTATTTTTTCAAAAACACTGTCTTGGAAATTGGTAGGAATGCTCTCACGTGGAATACCGATTTTTTTGCTCTCCTTGATACTATCTCTTATTTTTCCAAATATGGGCCTAGAGCTAAAATTAACTAATACAATGCATTTTTTACTTTTTATTGTCGCTGTTTTTCTTGCTATTCAACTAAGTACACTTATAACAACTTCTATGTATTGTTTAGCTTTTTATTTTACTTCTATTACAAATTTTGTAAGTACAATAGGTTCTGTCGCATATATACTTTCTGGAATGGTTATTCCCTTAAGCTTCTTTCCAAAATGGATTTTAGGTGGTTTGAACCTTCAGCCATTTAAATACATTGTTGACCTACCTGCACAAATTTTTAATGGAATATACGATATGAACACAGCAATTATTGGAATCTTTATACAGATAATGTGGATAATTATTTTTTACGCAATTAATTACATAATTTATAAAGATATTGAAGGAAAAATCGAGCTAAATGGAGGTTAATTATAAATTATGAAATATTTTACAATTGTTAAATTAATATTTAAGGCCTATTTACAGTATAAAGTAGATTTTTTTGTTGGTATTTTAAATCAAATTCTCGTTATGTTTTTTGAACTATTAGGGATGATTGCTCTATTTCACACTTTTGGTTCATTAAATAAATGGTCAGTATCCGAAACTTTTTTAATATATGGAATTGTTAATTTTTCATTTTCTTTTGCAGAAGTTTTTTTCAGAGGATTTGAGACAAATATGGAAAGTCTTATTCGAGGAGGAGAATATGATAGATATTTGTTACGTCCCTATTCGACTATCCTACAAATTTCAGCCTTTAATTTCCAGCCTACCAGGTTTGGCCGATTAGCAATCGCATTACTCGTTCTTATTTTTGGAATAGTCACCAACATTTCTCCTGATAACTGGTACTTATTGGTTTTCTATATACCTTTTGTTACTGTGTGTGGATGTTTTTTATATGGTGGAATATATGTGTTAGTTGCCTCCTTAACTTTTATATTTAATCAATTTATGGAGTTTACAAGTATTTTTGTTCAAGGAAGTGTTTCAATGATGCAGTACCCTAAGGATTCATTTCCAAAAGCGATTCAAAACTTCTTTACCTATATTTTACCTGTATCATTGATTTCTTATTATCCAGTAATTTTCACATTAAAGAAATCAGAAGGTGTGTCCTTAATACTTGCTATCAGTCCTATTGTAGGAATATTATTTTATGTTATATCGATAATATTATTCAAACATCTAGAACGTAAATACTCATCTTCAGGAAATTAGAAAGGTAAATGAATTATGGGATATATCTATGTAAATAATTTAAATAAAACATTTATTAGAAAAAAGAGAGGTAAAGTTGATAAAGTACAGGCACTTAAAAATATTTCTTTTGAATTGGAAAAAGGTGAAATAGTAGGGTATTTAGGATTAAATGGTGCCGGAAAAAGTACAACCATTAAAATTCTATCAGGGATTTTAAAACCAAATAATGGAATCGTCAAAGTCGATGGGGTTGAACCATACAAAAACAGAAAACATTATGTCAAAAATATTGGGGTTATGTTTGGACAAAGATCACAATTGGAATGGGATCTTCCTGCAATGGATACTTATATTATGTTAAAACAGATTTATAACATACCCAAAGAACAATTTTGGGATACATTTAATCAGTTATCTGAATTATTAAATATGAATGGTATCGAAAAAATACCTGTTAGGCATCTTAGTCTAGGTCAAAAAACAAAGTGTGAACTACTAGCAACTTTCCTTCATAGACCGTCTTTAGTTTTTTTAGATGAACCAACTATCGGTTTAGATATAAAAGCAAAAGAAAATATACATAAAGTTGTAAAATCTATTAATAAAGAATTTGGAACTACAATTTTTATTACTTCACATGATTTATCGGATATAGAAAAACTTGTTGATAGAGTGTTGATTATCAATAAAGGTGAACTATTCTATGATGGTTCTTTAAAGAATTTAATTAACGATTCTGGACAAGCTCAAGAGGTTACCATTGAAATAAGTGAAGAAACACAGATGGTTATATCGAAACATTATTCGGTAGATAAACTAAATAATAATAAATATAAAGTAAGATTAACAAAAGAAGATAATTTAGTAGATTTAATAGATGAGTTAATGAAAAATAATGACGTGCTCAGCTTACAAATAGATGAACCAACTTTGGA
>JAEWFE010000094.1 GCA_023389005.1 Bacillota bacterium | reverse complement strand
AGTAGCTTTCATCATCAGCAGTTGGCCAATCGCGAGGTCAAACACTATTTCCAACGCCAAATGATGAAACAATTATTGTTAGCTGATTATCAAAAAAATCCAACAAAATATGACAAAGAAGGCGTGGTGAACTACAATATTGGACAAATTCACTATCAAAAAACAACTGATGAAATGATACTTTGGATTTATTTAAAGTCGGATGCTATGAAAATAAGAGATTCACTGAATGTTTCGGTATCTTCTTCAGATGAAACAACGACGACAACAAGTGACAAAACAAAACCTTGATAGAGTAGCTTAGTTATATAATTTACAAATTAATACAGATGACAAAACAAAGATGCTTGGAAATGAAAAGAATGTTTCCAAGCATTTTTGTTGATTTTTCAACGTTTTCAGAAATTATTTCAACAAATGATATCAAAGAAAGCGATTGAAAAATATCACAAATTGAGATAAAATTAAACAGACGGTAAAGTTGTTATAAATTATATAATGGAGTTGAAAAAATGTTTCCAGAAAAAATTGAAGAACGTTTTTACACGCATTTGCAAGCTATTCAAATCTTGCAGCAAGCGTTAGAATGTTCATTTTTAGATGCTTATATTGAGCATGTTGAAAATATCAATGATCAATATACCATTCGTGTTATTGAAGGAGTCCCTAATCAAGAAAGCATTGATCAACTCACTCCTTTATACGAACAATTAAAAGCGGATGAATTTACCGCCGAAGAAAAACGTAAAATCAGTCAATTATTGCTGTTAAAAGGGGCACAGACGGAAAAACTACAAGCAAATCATCAATTGACCCCCGATGGTATTGGCTTTTTATTTGTTTATTTGATTGAGCAACTCTATATGGATCAAAAAGCAAATTTACGTATGTTGGATTTAACGACAGGGATGGGCAATCTTTTGTTCACCATTGTCAATAATCTAGCGTTAGCCAAATATCATACCACCGCGATTGGTGTGGATAACGATGAGACGCTTTTAGCAGTCGCAGCCGCCAATAGTCAATGGTTCGAAAGTGAGGTTACTTTATTCCATCAAGATGGCTTACAGGACTTGCTAATTGAACCCGTGGATGTGGCCTTTGGTGATTTACCAGTCGGCTATTACCCAATTGATGAAAAGGCCAAAGATTTTATCGTTCATGCGGAAAATGAACATACCTATGCCCACCACTTGCTCATTGAACAAGCGATGAAGTATGTCAAAGAAGCTGGCTTTGGTATTTTCCTAATGCCAAGTCAATTTCTAGAAAGTCCACAAAGCGACCAATTCAAAAAGTTGCTTCAAGAAAAAGTTTATTTACAAGGAATCATTCAATTACCGGATGATTTATTCCGTAACGAACATTCGAAAAAGAGCATCATCTTGCTTCAAAACCGTGGACAAGGAGCAAAGCAAGTAAGTGAAGTCTTATTAGCTCGCTTACAAACCTTAAAACAACCGGAAAAAATTGCTGAATTCTTCAAAGAGTTCGCGCAATGGAAAGAAACTTATTTAAATTAGGTAATTTACAAAAGATTAGAGGTCGATATTATGTCAAAAACTATTTCAATTAACGCGGGAAGTTCAAGTTTAAAATGGCAACTATATTTAATGCCGGAAGAAAAAGTTGTTGCCAAAGGTTTGGTGGAACGTATTGGTTTACCTAATTCAATCTTTACTATTAAATATGGTGAAGGTGAAAAATTTGAATTAGTACAAGACATTGAAAACCATGAAATTGCTGTCCAAATGTTAATGGATCAATTAATTGAACTAGGCATTTTAGCAAGCTATGACGAAATCACAGGGGTTGGTCACCGTGTCGTGCATGGTGGCGAATACTACAGTGAATCAGTAGTCATTGATGATGAAGTTGTGGAAAAAATTGAAGAATGTGCTGCCTTCGCGCCATTACATAATCCAGCTCACGTCATGGGAATTCGTGCCTTCCGTAAATTGTTACCAGGCGTGATTAATGTAGCGGTATTTGACACTGCTTTCCATGCCAATATGCCTGAATTCGCTTATCTATACAGCTTACCAATGGAATACTATGATAAATATAAAGTCCGTAAATATGGTGCACATGGTACAAGTCATCGCTATGTTGCGTACCGTGCTGCTGAAGTACTAGGAAAACCAATTGAAGAATTAAAATTAATTACCTGTCATTTAGGAAATGGTGCTTCAGTTACAGCGGTTGATGGTGGCCGTTCAGTGGATACTTCTATGGGATTCACACCATTAGCTGGGGTAACAATGGGTACACGCTCTGGTGATATTGACCCTGCTGTATTACCTTATTTGATGAATAAATTAGACATCGACATTGACGAAATGTTGACGATCTTAAATAAAAAATCTGGTTTACTTGGTTTGAGCGGTATTTCTAGTGATATGCGTGATATCGAAGCAAATCTAGGCAAACCTCAAATCGAGTTAACTTACCAAGTGTTTGTGGATCGTGTACGTAAATATATCGCTTCATACGTTGCAGTAATGAACGGGGTAGATGCCATTATCTTCACTGCTGGTATCGGTGAAAATGATGCCCATGTTCGTAGCGAAATCATTAAAGGGATGAGCTGGTTTGGTTGCGAAATCGACCCAGAACAAAACAAAAAACGTGGCGAAGAATTAGTCATCTCAACACCTGATTCTAAAGTGAAAGTATTAGTGATTCCAACAGATGAAGAATTAATGATTGCTCGTGACGTTGAACGCTTAAAAGCTGAAACAAAATAATGAGAGAATAAACGCCTAGCTTACGATG
>JAEWFE010000209.1 GCA_023389005.1 Bacillota bacterium | reverse complement strand
AAATTTTCGGATAGATTTGGATTTTCAAAGATTGGAATCATCGTATCAAAACCATGTGCCAATGTTTGCTTTTCTAATTCATCACGATCTAGCCAGTAAACCTCGCCTTCATTTGAAGATTGGAGCTCCCCAGAAAAATCATCACTACGATATAAAAAGACCAAATACCTAGTTTGTTTATCGGTCATATAGAATTGCTTCACACCACAAAGCGTGACACTATGCAAGGTCAATCCAGTTTCTTCTTTGATTTCGCGGATAACTGAATCGACCAAACTTTCCGCTTCCTCGACATGACCACCAGGAAACACGATGCCTGGCCAATTCGGATTCAAACGATTTTGCACCAAGACTTGATTGCCTTTTTGAATCATACACATATTCGTTAATGTACATTTTTCAACTCTACTCATGAAAAAATATCACCCCAAAATTACTTAATCATATATTTAATGATTTTGCTATTTATCTATTTTTAAAGTAGCAACTTTCCAAGCATCATTTACCTTAACAAGTACTAATAACCCTCTATATAATACCCTTTTATTTTTGGGTCGAACAATCTGAAAAGAAATGAATATGCCATTTTCGTCAATGATTCGAGAAAATACTTGTTCAATATTATATTGTGGATTAGACTTCTCTTTAAATATACTTTTAACAAGTGCAATGATTTGAACTTCATCATACCAATTATTATTAAAGATCATCTTGGAGTCTTTATATAAACAGTGACGAAACTTCATTAGATTTCGGGTATTCCACGCAACAAGCAGACGATTCAAGATATCTTCCCCTTGATATATAAAAAAACGATTGGGAATTATCACAAACTGTTTCATTACTTCTTTAAATGGCGTCCAAGTGTCCGGATAATCGTTAACACCAGACTTTCTGATTATTTCATCGTTCATTTTAAGTACTAATTCCCAAGTCTCACCATCAAAAACTTCATCATCCCTATATTCATCATCCCAAGTATCAATTTTACATTTTTGTATAATTTGGATAAACTCATGTAACTCTTTAGTAGTTAAAAAATGATGTCCTGCAAAATCATCTAATGAATGCTGCCAATCTACTACTCCATTGGTAAGATCCGCGCGAATGATTAAATACCCTTGAAAATATCCTCCAATCTCTAACGTTATAGAGTGAATATTTTGATATCTCGTTTCTAGTTGTTCATTCATGTGATATCGCCATTTCTCTTTCAATTAATTCATTCGCAATAGTAAAAGCTTGAATGCGGCGTTTAGCCAAAGTAATTTGCGATTGATAGTGTTTAGGATTTTCCTTTTGTTCGAAGGTTTTGACTACTTCTCTTAATTTATGTAAGGTCGAATCGATTTGACGTTTTGCTTCTTTTAATTCTTCCATTGAATAATCCATGTTACTCCTCCTCAATCCAGAAACTGTGAAAACCATAATTAAAAATTTTCGCATGTTTAGGCACTTGACGGATGGCATGATACACATTGACAAAATCACCAACGGCACTCAAAGCCATCGTAAAGCTCATTAACGCCCAACATACCGATACTTCGACACTGAGAAATGGAGCGACGACATACCAAATCAGAAATGGAAGGATGCCTAAAACAAGTGCTGGCGCCAGTGACATCAAGATAAAGCGTAACTTACCGACCTTTTCCTCACAATAAACAAACATCGCCCCTTGCTCAAGATAATTCCAAATTTCTTTTCTCGCCTGAATTGGAAAACATAATGCGTGAATGACTTCATGAATGATCATCAACGGGTACATCAGAAAAAAATACACTATTCCTACCGTCAGCCAATGAAAATTCAAAATCCAATGGTAATCTATAGAAAAAATACGGTAAATTCCTGCCGTAAACATAACAATAAATAACAGAAGTCCAATGAGTAAACCTTGCAGAAAGATTTTATTCAGATTGTCACTTTCCTTAAATTGCGTGGCTTGATAAGGATAGGGCTGATTTTTGATTAATTGCGATTCGTCTTTATACTTTCCCATATAATGTATTTGAAACATGACCTCACCTCGTAATCTAATCATACTATGAAGTCCGTCATTTTACTAGCCATAGAAAAACAAAAAAGCTGCCCTAAAGACAACTTTTTGCATGAATTATGAAACCATTAGATAAGGCTGAATCGTTTGGACTATTTTTTCATCAGATTGACGATTAATTTGTTCGGCTTTTAATTGTTCAGCAAGTGAAGAGCATTCTTCAGGCATTCCACAAATATCGGCTCCAATTAAACGTTGATGACTGAGGACCTGACGAAGGCTTTGCTGCAAGGTAGATAAATCAAGCTGGCCTTGGTTCCAGTTCGTCACTGCATCCTTTTTTGTTAAAATATCCTTATCCACGGACAAATACATAGGTAAATCTGATTGATAATCGGCAAGTTTGGCCATTGCTTTGCGATTCATAAAATCTTCTTCGGTAATGGCTTTTAGTTTTTGGCTATGAAAGTCTACTTGTTGAAAAGCTTTCTGACTCGGACCAGCAACAATGACTTGATGGAGCCGCGAATTTTCCTCAATACAATTTCTGACCCAATCGCCACAAGTTAACATCTCGCCAAAGACCGCATCTTTCATATCGGTATGATGATCAAATAAAACCAAATCAAACGGCTCATCTATCTGATCGCACATTAATTTCGTAATATAATGATAATCGCCAGAATCCAAGAAATGTACGCCAGAAATGCCATGATGTGCAATCAATTGGTTTAATTTTTCCTGAGCTTCATCCGAACAAATTAAACGACTCCCTAAAACTTGACTACAATTGAAATGAGTAAAATTTGGATAATCCTCGTAGTCACCATTAAAATCCAATATATAATTTTCACTCATTGTATCGCCTTCTTATTTAAGATTACATCTATTATATCACTTTGAAAAAATCCGACAAGCTTACTCATTTTGTTTGCGAACTGCTTGGGCGAGTGCGGCAATCTCTGCAGGTCTTGTACGACAACAACCACCAACAATTTGTGCCCCTAAATCTATCCATTTTAATGATTGGTCAACTAAAGAACCTTCCCCTTCATGACTGTGGTGCCAAGTTTGGGTCGCGCCATCATAGGTTTCACCAGAATTTGGGTAAGTAACCAGCGGCTTTGTTGTTAAGGTACGGGTTTCTTGTAATAAGTCATCATATAGTTGTGGTTGCGTACAATTAAAGCCGACTGCCAGAATTTGCGGACAAGCTTCCACCAATGCAATCACGTCTTTTAATGCTGTGCCATCTGATATCTTACCTACTTCTTGCGCGGTGAAACTCATATATGCTTCAACTTGTGGGAATTCCTCGCTTAATAGTTCCGTCAATGCTTGAACTTCTAACCTATTCGGAATAGTTTCTAAAGCCAACATGTCCACTCCTTGCTCTAAAAAGAGTTGGATGCGCGGACGATGAAAATCTTTTAAATCTTGTATTGTCACATCACCATATTGACCCGTATACTCTGAACCATCGGCTAAGTAAGCGGCATAAGGTCCCACATCTCCTGAAATTAATGGATAAATGGTTTGGGTCTTTTGTTCATCTGACAAATTTTGCCAATAATTATCGCGAGCTTGATGCGCTAATTGAACGGTTAATCGAATAATATCAGCCGCTTGTTCTGGATTTAGTCCCGCTGCTTCAAGTCCGGGAATCGTCGCTTGATAGGTCGAAGTAGTCAAAATATTACTGCCATTATTGAGGTAAATTTCGTGTAATTCTTGAATCACTTCTGGCTTTTCTAACAGATATTTGGCCGACCAAAGTTTTCCTGAGACATCATAGCCCATCGCTTCTAACTCAGTGCCAAGCGGTCCGTGTAAAACCAATATTTGCTTTTGTGCTAATAATTCCTTTAAACGTCCCATCTCATTCACCTCTAAAATTTTTTAAACTTCCAATAGTGGTAAGCATAACACAAAATAATAAATGGAATGCCAAAATACAATCCCGCTCTTTGGGATGCATCCCAGGCAATCCCGATAATAGAAATACCAAGTAAAATAACCGTGATATAAGGTAAAACCGGGGTAAATGGTGTTTGATAGCTCAATTCGCTGAGATCATGCGTTTTTAAAAATTCTTTGCGGAATCGAATCTGCGCAATTGGAATGGAAAGCCACACAGCTACTACGGCAAAACCAGCAATCGATACTAAAGCTAAAAAGACCGTATCCGCTGCATAAACACTTGCAAATAAGGCTAACAAGGCACCAATCATTGATAGTAATAAAGCGCGCATAGGTACACCATGTTCATTGATACGCACGATTTTTTTCGATAACATTCCTTCATTGGCTAGTGACCATAACATGCGGCTAGAAGCATATAATCCAGAATTCCCTGCGGATAATATCGCTGTTAAGATTACGAAATTCATGATATCCGCTGCAAAAGGAATGCCAATTTTATCAAAGACTAACACAAAAGGCGCATCCGTTACCCCCGCTTCTTTCATCGGCAATAAACTTGCTAAAACAACAATTGTTAATACAAAGAAAATCACTAATCGACCAATTGTGGTGTGAATCGCACGTGGCACGGCTTCTTTTGGATTCTCAGTCTCACCAGCGGCAATCCCAATTAATTCTGTCCCGGAGAAGGCATAGTTTACACTTAACATCACCGAAACAACCGCAACCATCCCATTTGGAAATAAACCTTGAGCTGTTAGATTTTGAAAATATGGTGCCTGATGACTCCCCTCAAAAGGTAAGACACCAAAAATGGCTAATGTTCCTAAAACTATGAAAATAATGATTGTAATCACTTTAATACTTGAAAAATAAAATTCCGCTTCAGCAAATAAGCGCACGGATAAAGCATTTAAACCAAAGATAATCGTCGCAAATATCGCGGCGAAAATCCAAGCGGGAATATGTGGAAACCAGCGTCCCATCAACATTCCTGCCCCCAAAAATTCCGTCCCAAGTGCAACAGTCCAACAAATCCAGTAGAGCCACGCCACCGTAAAACCGGTACCAGGACTAATAAATTTGGTAGCATAAGTATGAAATGAACCTGTAACTGGCATTGCAACCGCTAATTCGCCAAGTGATAACATCACCAAATAAACCACTACAGCCCCGACTAAATAAGACAGTATCGCACCAAATGGCCCTGCTTGCGAGATGGTATATCCTGAACTCAAAAATAAACCAGTCCCAATAACGCCACCTAATGAAAGCATAAATAGATGGCGGCTGGTCATTTTGCGTTGAAATTGTCCTTCTTCTTGATAATGATGATTTTCCATTCAAACACCTCTCGTAAAGTTGATGTGATTATCATAACACGAGTTTATTTATGAATGTAATAGAAAAAAACAGCTGATAGTTATAGCTAGAAACTATAACTACCAACTATACTAAACAATCATAAACTCACCATTTTCAAAGCGCATAATCCGTCCAATTCCTTCTTCTACTACTTGTCCATTTGCATTTTTAACTAGATAAGCATTACGACGTGGAAGGGATTCATCTGCTAACCACTTCGAGAAATAGTAATAATCTCCTTCCTGACATTCAAAACTTTCATCTTCTAACAAAGGCAAAGTGAAACGTTTCGGATAATAGATTTCTAATTGCTCATTTAGAGAATCTTCTTGGGCCAAGAGTACTGGTGAGACATAGAGGTGTAGACGTGCAAAAGGCGCACTCTCAGCTGAAATTCGTGCCTCTTCTCTTACTTCCTGTGTAAGCAAAGTATAACTCATTAACAAAATTTGATTTACTACTTGATCCAAGACTAAAAAATACAGCTTTTCCCCGTCAAATTCTGGCGTCGCAACATTCGAAATGACTTGCTGCTCACTCGCTTCATACACCGTAAAAATTTCTTTTGTCTTGGCATGGAATAAGACTAATTTTTTTGCATAAGGCTCAGCTTTTGATTGATTGTCAAATAGATTTACATCATAATCAAAGTACCAATTAGCCATTCCAGGTACATTGGGCAAATATTCATGGTAAAGGTCAGTTATTTTACGCACCTACATCACCTCTAGCATCCGTTACTTTCACAACCACTCTGAATTGGCGTTCGGGATGGGTCTCTAAATTGACCATTTGAATCCGTGCTTCCAAAATATCCCCATGACCATAATATAATAACGTACTGAACAAACCGTTATATTGCGCTGGCACATAGCCGATTTTCGTATTTTTGTAAAGTATCGCCACAGCATCTGGATCATGTGGATTGCCTTCTTCGCGGACTAATTGAACGGCTTGTCCTAATCTTAATTCTTCAATGACATCTAAGCCATCGCAGTAAGCAAAGCCCGCCAAATGAAAATCCATAATATGGCGGCTTGGTTGATATTGCATTGTATTCATGATACTCCTCCTAATCATTTTTATAAAAATAACGCACTGCCTTGATTAATTCCTCGCTAAAACCTTCTAAATCACTTTCTGTAATCGCACCTTCAAGTAATAAATTTAATAGAATCAAAAACATATGTGAGGGTGAAAATTCGACGATTACACCTGATTTTTTTCTATCTTCTTTAATCATTTTATCCAATTGCCAAAACCGATCAGAAGCCAATTTAGTTTCATCGCTCAAAAGCTTGGTATACTCCTTAATTCTGGACGACATGAAAGCTTCTTGCCAACCAGGAAGACGTTTTTTAACAACTGCCAATCCTGTTTGTTTCTAACTCTTTGTATTTCAATCACCTTCAGCTATTATTTTACCAAATCCGATAAGCGCTAACAATAACTAAATGTATCTATTTTAAATGCTTGATAAATAGATAAAATTCCAGTAACATTAAAGCTGAATTTAAAGTTAGAAAGGGTATTGTTATATGTCTACTTATACAATTAAAGATGCAGCGAAATTAATGAATGTGCCACCTAGCACGATTCGTTACTATGATAAAGAAGGACTGATTCCTTTTATTGAACGAAAAGAATCGGGGTATCGCATCTTCACGGAAGAAGCCATCGCCACATTGAAGATTATTGATTGTCTAAAGAAAACGGGCATGCCGATTAAAGATATTCGCCAATTTTGTCAATGGGTCAATGAAGGGGACGCCTCATTAGAAGAACGCTACGAAATGTTTCTCGAACGCAAAGCAGCCGTAGAAGCACAAATGGCAGAGTTACAACAAATTATGGATACGATTAATTACAAATGTTGGTACTATGAGACAGCACTGAAAGCTGGTACTGAAGCTATTCATAAAAAAAGAAAATAAGCATAAAAACGCCTATTACACTCACTTTTGAGCATACTAGGCGTTTTTTGTTAGATAAAAATGTTGAATTTCTTGGGCTACTTTCTCAGGATATTCCGTCAACAATTGATGAGTACTTTGTTCAATCGTACAATGTGTGATATTTGGCTGACTGAGTTGCGCTAATCTTCGTTGTTTGATTGCAAGAACCTCTTTTTGTGAACTATTGACAATCAAAATTGGTATCTTTAAATTAGCATGCATGATTCCTAGACGTATTTTATCTGTGAATCTAAGTAGTGATGCAATACTTTCTGCATTTAATGAAGTGATTTGATTCTCTTTTATTACTGATAATGTTTGCGCAATATCTTCTTCAACCGATATACCAAAATCTTCTCCACAAACAAGACCACCGTCGATTAAAATGATTTTTTCAATATTAGGTAGATGTTGAGCCAAAAAGACTGCTATTTCAGCACCAATCGAATAGCCAATCAAAATACAAGAAGCATCACCAATCAAAGGACGATAATAATGTATAAATTCATCTTGAGTAATTAAATTGACTAATTTTTCATTTTCATGACCAGGTAAAGATAAATATTCCACATCAATTTGACAAAGATGTAAGGCTTGAAAAAATGGGAGTACCTCTTCTTTTGTACCACCTAGACCATTTAAGAAGAAAATCTGTCTGGCTTTTTCAGTCATTAATTAATAATCTCCCCTTCATTCTTTTGGACTTTTGCTTGCCATTCTTGTTTTTGTTGCTTAGATAATGCTTGCCAGTCCTCAATTTCTGCGACAATCTTTAATGGTTGGGCTGAACGATATGAACGCGTTAAATTACCAGGAAATTTTTTGTCTGTGACATTGGGATCATTTTCAAATTCACCTGTTGGAACGATTTTATAAACTCGCTCTTTTCCTGTTCCTTTTGCTAAAGTTGCCGCTAAGCCAGCCCCATTTAAATTGGCTGTGAAATAGACATGATTCATCACCAAGTCGTCTTGATAATTAGACAAGCCACCCGGTACAAGTAAATCGCCGACTTCCAAATCAGCTTTGGTGCCATGATAAAATGGTCCTTGATCTGTAGGCGTCGTGGGTTCAGCCTCAGCCAATTCCAAATATTTCTTCTCGTAATCGTGATTGCCTAACACTTTATACGCTTCAGATAAATCTCTAAACAACGTCACATAAGCACTTTTGACCTCTTCATCATCGATTTTTTGCACGGACTCTAATGAAACTGACAACCATTTCACTCGTTCAAAAATATCCGTAGTCACTTTCGAAAATTGATAAGCCAGTAAAAATTTATCATAATCATCATCTGTTTGCCGATACATCCTATCTAAAGTTGTCGCTGCCTGAGCTAATTCACCTTGTTCAGTCTGAATAATGGCTTGCATTAGATGCTGAATAAATGGACTCGTTGGATTAAACCTCATATCGCTCAACCTTTCTATTTCAGATACTTTCACGAATTTTCATTATACACGATACTGTAAATAATGCAAGTAACAAACCTTTTCATTTTTTGTTTGTGAACATTTAAAAAATGACCGTTTTATATAATTATCATGTTATCAATGTGATTATTTCCCTACTTTTTTCATCCATTTAATGTAGCGGAAGTAAAAAAGATAAAGTGAAATATTCTTACGCTACTGGCAAACATCATTCTCACTTTATCCCCCTACCAATTAAGTTGTAAAGGTAAGGCCATGAGTAAGAGGATTGCTCATGGTTTTACTTTTGTCCTCATGAAGGTTGCTTTTAAGATATTTCCTTTAAAAAAATTAGATTCATCCATTAAATTTACTCAAAAAGAGATAAATACCTAAGCTGATATGATTTATTTTCCATCAATCATACCTCTTACATTATTAAACACGGCTTCATGTGATAGTCTCTCATTTGTCATAGCTGCTTGTTTGTCAGCTTCATCGAGTTTTTCTTCTATATCTTCTGTTAGACTTGAGTATTCCTCTAAACTTAATACAACCATAGCACCATAACCATTTTTAGTAAGATATGCAGGTTTTCCACTATTTACAATCCCTTCAATTTCAGGAAATTTATTTCTAAAATCAGAAACAGGACGGATATGCATCATTCAAATCACTCCAAACGTATATATATTATCGTAATTCTAACGCATAAATTGTCGATTGTTTATGAATATCTGAAATTTTGCGAGATTTATATGTAAGATTCCATCCGTCAAGAAAAAGGTCAGATAGGTTCAAGAACAACTTGAAACACATGAGCTAGCTTCCAAACTAATCCTTGGTGTCTCAATCTTGCCAACAAAAAAATCCTATGCATTGATCACAGGATTTTTTGATTATTTACACTCTCTCAAACTACTCAAAAACTCAAGTAGATTATCTGCAACAAATATCTGCTTCGTAATTATCACTTACATCAGTCTTCATACGGAATCTGAAAATAATCGAGGTATGACTTAAATTTATCTTGGGCAGTAAGACAGGTATCTAATAGATAGTTAACATCATCATTCCACTCCTTCAGCCCACGATAATAGAAATACTTCAACTGATCTTCAATGATGAACGGCACAATATCATATTTTAAGCACTCTTTGAATAGAATTAATCGACCTACTCTACCATTGCCATCTTGAAACGGATGTATTTTCTCAAAGCGAACATGAAAGTCTAATAATGTTTGTAAATCTTTTGTGTCTTGTTGATGGTATTCTTGCAAAAGTTGACGCATTTTTATGGCCACATATTCTGGTGCAGTGGTTTCTTGGCCTCCCACTTCATTTGGCAATCGTTTATAGTCTCCAACAACGAACCAATCTTTCCGCAAATCACTTGTTCCACTTTTCAAATAAGCATGAAGTTGTTTGATTATTTTCTCAGATAAAGGTTTGGTTGCTTGTTCTAATATATAGTCAAAATAACGAAAATGATTCGCTGTTTCTACAATATCATCAACATTCACAACATCATCCATTAAGCCGATAGTATTCGTTTCAAAAATATATCTTGTTTGCTCATTTGTTAATTGACTTCCTTCGATATGATTAGAATTGTAGCTGAGTTCAATCTGCGTCTTATGATAGATTCCCCCAGAAAGATGACTCGTCTTTTCCTGTATTAATCTCATCAATAGTTTGGAAGCTATTTTTGAATTTCGTGGTAGTTTCGCATTTATGGGAATCTGCCATCGATTATCAATTTTTTTTGCACCATGGATTTGCCCATTTCTGCAATATTTCTGCACGACACTCTTGGATAAACCATATTTCTCAGAGAATTGACTGACAGTAACATAATCGCTCATTTTTCTACTAAACCTTTCTTTATGCGGTTAAAACAACTCATCCAAAACTTCAAGCACGCCATCTTCTTCATTAGATGGACAGACAAATTTAGCCGCTTCTTTTACATTTTCGGTCGCATTTTGCATGGCATAACTTCGTCCACAATATTGTAACATTTCAATATCATTGCCACCATCCCCAAATGACACACATTGCTCAGGAGTTATCCGCCATCTTTGGACCAATTTCGCTAACCCTGATGCTTTATGACAACCAGGCATAATCAAATCTACCCAGCCATGTCCACTTGTTGTTACGTCCACTATGCCATTCAATTGTTGACACAACAAGTTGTAAAAGTAACTTGTTTTTTCATATGGGACTAAAAGCGAGACTTTCAAGAATTGATCGTCAATCTGTGATAAATCGTCTACCCACTTTAAGCGATGATAGTAAACTTTAGCCAACTCAAAAAATTCTGATGAAACATTCACTCTTTGACAGTAAGCACATTCTACCCCACTAATAATCGCTTGAACTTCAGGATAGTTATAGCAGAGTTCAGCAATTCTTTTCACGACTTCACGAGGCATATCAACAGCAAAAACCAAATGCCCTTCGTCAACAATATAGGCTCCATTTTCAGCAACAAAAGCAAATTCATGATGTTGCTCTGGAAATAAATCACGTAACTGATAGTATTGATTCCCACTTGCGACAACAAAACGACACCCAACAGCGTTCATTCTGGACAAAATTCTCTCAAAACGTGGACGATCAAAGCTATAATCCGCCCTTACAAACGTACCATCTACGTCCACTGCAACTAACTTAATCTCATGCTGACTCATATGAAACCTCCCAATTAGATTAGTCCTTTTTCTAAACAATAATGATAAATACCATCTTCTGCCACATGACCACAAACATCATCGGCAATGGCTTTGACATGGTCCAGTGCATTACCCATCGCTACCCCTGTTCCTACTGTCTGTAACATCTCAATATCATTACCACCGTCACCAAAGGCCAATGCTTCTTCTTTGCTAAAGCCATAAAAATCCAAAATGGACGCCACACCTACACCTTTGCCGCCAGTTTTTGGAATTAAATCAAACGCTTTATCCCACCAAGCTGCAATCTTTGAATCATGAACACCGTCTAAAACAAGTGGATAATCATCCTTAGTCCCGCTCATCATTATTTGGTAAACGACATGATCTCGCACCAATTCATCAAAATTATCAGCAACATTCACTTTAAAACCACCCACATTAAAGTAAGCCACCAATTCTTCATCTGCATAATTTGCCGCGATAAAATCCTTAGTCGCAATCGATAAGGCGCGATTGACTTTGGTACTATTTTTGATAACAGTATGTACATCTTCTTTACTCAATGGATTGCTGTGGATATCGCAATCTTTAGTATAACAATATGAACCATTAAAAGTTAAAAAAGCATCAAAGTCTACACCCTCAAAATGTGGGATTTGAATTGGTGCACGACCACTTGCTAGACAGAGTTTAATTCCTTTTTCTTGCAAGCGAATTAAGGTTTCTAACATTTTTTCTGAAATTTTCTTTCTATTCATATCGATAAGCGTACCATCAATATCGAAAAAAATAATTTT
>JAEWFE010000207.1 GCA_023389005.1 Bacillota bacterium | reverse complement strand
GGGATGCATGCCTGGACGGTGGATTATCCAACTTCTGCGCGCTTAATTCATGAGGCTCAAGGACTAGGAATTAATTTTTTTGATACTGCGATGAGTTATCAAAATGGCACGAGCGAAGAATTTTTAGGGCGTGCTTTGAGAGAAAATAATAGTCGTGAAAAAAGTGTGATTGCGACTAAGTTCATGCCGCAAATACATAGCCAATTGTATCCAGAATTAGCACCAAAAGCTTATATTGAACGCTGTTTGGAAGATAGTTTACGCCGCCTACAAACGGATTATATCGATTTATATATTATGCACGCTTGGGATGAAAGTATTGCGCCACTTGAATTGATGACGATTTTAGATGGTTTAGTAAAAAGTGGCAAGGTACGTCATATCGGGGTGTCAAACGCGTTTAGTTGGCAAGTCGCTCAAGCTAATGAAATCGCCAAAGCACATGGGTTGACGACTTTTGCTTCGATGCAAGGTCATTATAATTTGATTTTTAGAGAAGAAGAACGTGAAATGTTGCCGTACTGTCAAAAGGAAGGAATGGCCTATACACCTTATAGTTCGCTAGCTTCTGGTCGTTTGGCTCGGTTGACTTCCGATTCGAAACGTGCGCAATTAGATACTTATGCCAAAGGAAAATATGAAGCGACTAAAGACCAAGATCAAACAATAATCCAACGAGTCGCGGAATTAGCCGAAAAGAAAAATACAAGCATGAGTGCTATTGCTTTGACCTGGTTAATGCAAAAAGGCACCTTCCCAATTATGGGTGTCACCAAAGACCGACATTTGACTACCTTGTCACAATTAGAGGGCATCTCCTTAACCCCAGAAGAAAGCCAATATTTAGAAGAAAATTACCACGCCCACGACCTAGTAGGAATGATGGCAAAAAGGATGTGAGGCAGTTTGAGCAGACATGAAGAAATTCGTGTGTTTACCTCACGCTTAGAAAATCGGATGAAAGGAGATTTTCTCAAGCGGGAGGGCGAATTTCACAATGTCTAGCTGCTGAACACAGATTAGAAAAAGGATGTGAGGCGGGTCGGTCAGCTCCAAGCAGCTAAGGTTGTCCGGAATGTCAGGAAAATCCACTATATTTTAAGATTTTCCTAGACAGGCTGGCTTAGATGCACAGGAGCTACCCGGCGAACACGGATTAGAAAAAGGTCGTGAGCCGGGTCGGTTAGCTTTGATGAAAATTGAAATAGATAGACAAAACGAGAACCTCTGCATCAAAAAAAGAGGTTCTCGTTTTTTTAAGTCATAAATAATTGGATTAAAATACCGGATAGAATTAAGATAATCGCACCGCCAAGTCGGTTTCCCATTTGTGCAAAGGCGATGAGTTCCATACGATTGCTAGCAGATAGCACCGCGACATTTCCGGTACCGCCCATACTGTTATTGCACATTCCAGCAGTAATCATGGACTCAACTGGATAAAGACCGAATAATTTACCGAATAGACCGGCTGCTACAGAGATTACCGTCACACTTACGACACAAAGTACGACAAATTGCCAAGTTAACGCTTGAGCTAAGACATTTAAGTTTAATAAGGCAATCCCAATCGCAGCTAAGACCGCCGCGGTTAAATTTTTGACAATTAGTTGGTTAAACATAACAGCTGACTCTTGATAATAACTAGGAATAAAATTAAAAGCTTTACATATAAAAACAACAATAATCATAAACGCATAAGCATGAACTTTCGGTACAAAATAATTCAAAATACTACCACTTAAGAAAAAGGCGATAGATAAGGCAAGTCCCACGTCCATTTTGGCAATATCTAATTTTGGTGCAGGCTGATTTAAATCAACATCAATCTTCATCAAAATTCCATGGCCATTTTGTTTAGGAAAGTTTTCGCCAATTTTGCTGGTCATAGCCGCAAAAATAATCGCCAGTACATTACATAAAGCAGAAGCCGGAATCAAACGTGAAATCACCGCTGCTGAAGAAGTGTGTAGGCTACCTGCATAAATACTAGAGAGTGGCACGACACCAGCACCGATTCCGCCCGCCATCGCAGGAAAAGCTACATATATCACTGAGTCTTTGAAGCCGTTTCCTAAAAGCATGCCCACTAGACCGACAGCAAAAAAGCAACTAACCATTGAAAGAAGAGCAACAGGGATAAAACGTACCGCTGCTTTCACTAATAAATCACGGTTCATTCCTAAAATACTTCCTGTAATCAAGGCCGCAATATAAAAGTCCAAAAAGCCCATGTGGTTGACAAAATCTTTGGTTAAATCCACCGCACTATCTGGCAAAATATGGAAAGTGGCGATGGTAGCACTAGCAAAGATACAAAAGACCGCACCGCCGCCAAGATATGTTTTGACAATAGGAATTTTGGTCCCTAGAAAATGAAAGAGATTGCCTAATAATACTAAGACGGCTAAGGCACCTAGAATATTATGTGGTAATTTATCTACGCTTAACGCTAAGATTAAAACAAGTAATAAAATAAGATAAACTGGAAGGGAGATGCCGGCAATTTTGACCGACATCCATGCTTCGAATTGGTTTTTTTCACGAGTCAATTCCATCATCTCCACTCCTTATATGTTCAATTCGCGGTATTCAGGAGTCCATTTCATGTCTGCCACGGCTTGTTTGACATCTTTTATTTCTTCGCGGTTTAAGCCTTGATCGACCACGTTTTGCGCCACGATTTCAGCAATTTTTTGGGAGAATTCCGTGATTTTAGCAACTGGTGGTAAAATAGCTGCTCCTGGTTTACTACTATCAACAATTCCTCCTAGGGCACGGCTTGCTTTGGCTAAGATTTCTCCATTGACGCGAGTGGCAGTAGAAGCAATCAATCCAAGTCCTAATCCTGGGTACATTAAGGCATTGTTGGCTTGTCCGATTTGATAAGTCACCCCTTTGTAAGTCACGTCTGCTGCAGGGATACCAGTTCCGACCAACGCACGTCCATCTGTCCAAGCAAGCAAATCAGCGGCTTTAGCTTCAGCCAGTTTGGTTGGGTTAGATAATGGGAAGATAATCGGACGTTGGGTATGTGCAGCCATTTCTTTGACGATACTTTCAGTAAATGTTCCTGGTTGTGTTGAAGTACCAATTAAAATTGTTGGGTGTACAGCTTTCACAATGGCTTCTAGATTGGTTAATTCATCAGCATTTTCAAATTCGCTTCGTTCGCGGACAAAAGCTTTTTGACCAGGTGTTAAATCTTTGGTATCACTAAATAGCAAACCTTGTTTATCCACGAGATAGAAATGTTTGCGCGCTTCTTCTTCACTCAAACCACTTCTTACCATTTCTTCAAAAATCAAATTACAAATCCCTACACCAGCAGTTCCGGCACCGAAATTTAGGATAATTTGGTCTTTTAGGTCTTCTTTAGAGATGTTTAATGCACCAAAGATTCCGGCCATTACAACAAGCCCCGTTCCTTGAATATCATCATTAAAAGTAGTTAATTGATCTTGGTATTTTTCTAAAATTTTTGCGGCATTGCTTCGGCCAAAGTCTTCCCAGTGTAATAAAATTTCAGGGAATAATTTTTCAGTTGTACGCACGAATTTTTCGATAAAAGCATCATATTTTTCACCGTAGATTCGTTCATGACGGTTTCCTAGATATAATGGGTTGTCGAGTAAAGCTTGATTATTTGTACCGGCATCAATAGAAACAGGTAGCACTTGGCTAGGATTGATTCCGGCTGCGGCAGTGTAGACCATTAATTTTCCAATGGCAATATCAACACCGTTTACCCCCCAGTCACCCATTCCTAAAATTCCTTCTGCATCTGTAACGACGATTAAGCGAATATCACGACCCGCTGCGGCATTTTTTAATGTAGCTTCGATGTTTTCAGGTTCGTCCACTGATAAGAAGGCGGCATCTTGTGGTTTTAGGAAGATTTCGTTGTATTGTTCGATGGATTCAGCCACCACTGGATCATAAACAACCGGCATAAATTCTACTAAATGTTCATCCATTAAGGCATAGAATAAGGTGCGGTTGGTATTGAATAAGTTCATCAAGAAGATTCGTTTTTCAAGACGTGATTCTTTGCTCAAAAATTGACCATATGCTTGGACTTTTTGTTGTTCCAAGGTTTGGACAGCGCTAGGAAGCATTCCGGTCAAGCCGTATTTTTGGCGTTCTTCTTTGGTAAATGCTGTTCCTTTGTTTAAAAATGGGTTGTTTAAAATTTCAAAACCGTTCATATTAGGTCCTCCAATAGTATGTTTTTCTTTACGTGCGTTACTTTACGCTAAAAAATTTGTTATAGTCAAAAGGATGATTTATAATAAATAATATTTATATGAGAGGTGTGGGCGATGAAATTTAAGGATTTGGAATATTTTCAGCAATTAGCGAAGTTGAAAAGTTATACGAATACAGCTGAGTTTTTTCAGGTGAAGCAGCCGACGATTACCTATGCTGTCAAGCGTTTGGAAGAGGAAGTACAGACGGAATTGCTTGTACGGAATCAATCGCATGCTCAAATCCAATTGACACCAGCGGGCAAAATCTTGGCGCAACATGCCCAAAATATCCTCAAAGAACTCGCTTTGGCTAAATTGGAAATCAATCATTTACAAGATGTCCAAGTGCGCTTAGGATTACCACCGATTATTGGCAATTTCTACTTTCCTAAGGTGTCTAAAGCATTGGCCGCGCAACAGTTATTAGCCAAACTCGAGATTTCTAATTCCGGTTCACAGGAGTTATATCAGTCTTTACTGCGAGGAAGGCTTGATGTAGCGATTGTCGGCATGATGACCCCCTTATATGATGATCAAATTGCGATATTACCGATAGATCAAAAGCAGTTCAAAATAGTCGTCGGGCGTAACCATCCACTTGCCCAAAAAAAATCAGTAAGCTTTAGTGAGTTAGTGGATGAAAAATTTGTGGTGTTAAATGAGCAATACATCCACCCAAAAGCAATGCAAAAATTAGCGAAACAAGCAGGCTTTACCCCAAATGTCATTTATCAGAATAGTGATTTGAATATTTTAAAAGGTATGATTAAAGAGGGGGTGGGAATTGGTTTTTTAGTGGAAATAGCGGTCGATGAGGTGAAAGATGAGCTAGTATGCTTGGAGATTGCCGATAAAAATCAGCCTCAATTTTATATTTCATTATTGTCACGTAAAAACCAGCCAGCCAATGTCAGCCAACAAGTCGTACAACAAATCTTAGAAGAAAACTTATTATAGAAAAAAGCCAACTGATAGCATCTACTGTCAGCTGGCTGTTTGTGTTTCACGTGGAACATTTAACTGTTACGCGTGCTGAAAAGTTGGCGGTAATTGGCATGGTGTAAGACTTCCTGCCAATTATCAATGTGGTAAACAAAGGTATCCTGAGACAAAGCCCGCACCAAACTCAACTGAAAATCAATGCCCTGATAGGAAATATTTAGTTTAGGCGCAAATAACAGTGACTCTGCTTGGATAGTCAAATGTTTGGCGATTAGATATTGCAGCGTCAAAGTACCATCCGTGGTGTGAATTTGTTGGAAAATCGGTACTTTGAGTTGTGCTTCTTCTCGCGTCATTTTCGTTTGGACTAAGCGCGTTCTTTGATAAAAAATATTGACAAACCGTCTAAACAAACTGATTTGATGGTCATAATATTGCGGCAAATTTTGATTAAATCCATCATATATATAGCTCAAATATTCGTGATACTGGCTTTTGTTGGTTAAATCCAGATGAACCCCAAAGAGATATTGATTCCCCAGAGGCACCACTCGCATCACTTCGCCCATCAAAGTGAGCGGCTGGTGGTCACGCATTAAGGTAAAGGCCATTTTTTGATTGAGTGGCACATTGAGCATTTCTTCATTCATAAAAGAAAGGCCTGCTTCAGAAATATCATGTGTTTGTGTTTGATAAAGTTGACCATTGAGTGGAAATTGCAATGGATAACTTGCTTTAAATCGTTCATAACTACGATAACTTGGGCGCCCAACGAAAAAGAGCAGCGCAAAAGTCAGATTGAATAAATGACTCAACAACCAAAAACTAATCACACTACCATAGAAGAGTTCAGTAGGCGTTTTACCAAGATTAAAGCGAATCAAACCAATGAGTGCGAACAACCAAAGTAGAAAATGCGGCCAGCCATAAAGGATGTCTTTTTTGCTCGCTTTGGCATTTTTATCGGTCACTTTAAAGCGATGTTCGCCTAGGCCAATCCATTGTTTGAATACTGGAATAGTTAAAAATGGCGCGAGAATCGTTTCTTGGATTTCGCCCCAACGTGGTGTGCTCACTTTGCTGGAGACTTCTTTTAGTGCGAGTTTTTGGAAAATTTGGCAAGGAATCCAAAAATACAACAAGGTCCAAAAGTTGGTATCCACGACTTCCCAACCGAGCAATGTATAACAAATTGGTGCTAAAATAAATACCAATCTCCTTAAAAAACTCCACCAATATAAATAACTATTTAGATAAACAATTTTTTGACCGAAAGATAAGTGTTTATTCGTGATGAGATGAATATTTCGCACACTTTGGACCACCCCTTGTGCCCAGCGAACGCGTTGTTTAATCATGCTTGGGATATCCACAGGAGTCAGTCCGCTAGCCATGGGTGAAAGCGTAGACAGATTTTGGTAGCCGGCAATATTCATCCGTGCCCCCAATTCGAAATCTTCCGTAATCGTATCGGTTGGAAATCCGCCCGCTTGCATAATGGCTTCACGTGAAAGAACCGTATTCGATCCGGTATAAATCGCCGCACCATGGGCATTGTTTAAAATATTAATTTCCCTTGAGAAAAAGTCTTGCTCATTGGCTACATTTTGTTCAACAAAGAGATTAAATTGGAAAAGGTCCGCATTGTAAAAACTTTGTGGTGTTTGCACAAGGCCCAGCGGTTTGATTTTCTCATCTTGGCTGCGTTTGTACTGATTCTCCACAAAGAAAGGTACTGTTTCAAGTAAAAAATTACTATAAGGAATCATATCCGCATCAA
>JAEWFE010000200.1 GCA_023389005.1 Bacillota bacterium | reverse complement strand
GTAGAAGAGAATGTGAAAATTGTGGTCAACGTTTTACCACTTTTGAAAGAATAGAAGAAGCACCTTTATTAGTCATCAAAAAAAATGGGGTACGTGAAGAATTTAACCGTGAAAAAATATTAAGAGGGATTATCCGTTCTGCTGAAAAACGTCCAGTTGGTATGGAACAAATGGAAAAAATTGTTGATCATGTAGAACGACGTGTACGTGAAAAAGGCGTGACTGAGATTTCAAGTACGGTCATTGGTGAGTATGTGATGGAAGATTTAGCAAAAGTCGATGAAATTTCTTATATTCGTTTTGCAAGCGTCTATCGTCAATTCAAGGATATGTCTGTCTTTTTAGAAGAATTACAGCAAATTGTTGAAAAAGCTAAAGGGAATAAAGAAGAATAAGGAGGATTATCGTGGCACTTTTACCTAATGATAGTTACCAAGTTTATTGTAAAAAAACCATCAATGCGGATGAGTGGGCCAGTTTAACTAGTCTATACCAACCAATTATTGGCAGTTTTGCAACAAATTTGTATCAAACACTTTTATTACAAGCACAATATGAATCAGATGACGCCTTCTTACATCTGGATTTATGTAATACACTTGATTTAGGGATTAGTCATTTAGAAAGTGTACGCGAAAAATTAGAAGGCATCGGTTTGCTTAAAGTTTATCGTAAGGAAGAGGAATTTCAGACTGTCCAATATTTTTATGAAATTATCATGCCAATGTTGGCCAACCAGTTTTTAAAAGATGAGGTTTTAAGTTTTTTACTGTTAGAAAAAATTGGTGAGCTTAATTACCAAAGATTAGTAACACGTTTTACTAAAAATACTTTATCAACAGCTGGGTTTAAAGAAGTCACAAAAAGTTTTAAAGAAGTTTATACTTTTGATCAACAAAAACTGTCACATACAATCGGTGAGTTACAGAAAAACAAAGATAAAGTTGATTCACAGGCGAAAATCCAAAATTTTGAACAACTAGCCTTAAAAGATGTAGCAATAGATTGGCAATTTTTATTTGATTTAGCTGCTAAAAAATTTATACAGCGAAAAAATATTACTGAAGAGATTTGTCGCAAATTAGCTTTATTTCATTCGCTTTATGGTTATGACGAGCTAGCCTTGGTAGATTTATTGGAGCAGTCAGTCAATTTTTCGACTGGCGAAATTGATGAAAAAGCGCTTGAGCATGAAGCACTTGTAAGAGAACAAGTTTCAAATACTGCAACGATACTTCCAGAAACTGATGATAACCAGTTACGCAAAGAGAGATTTTTAAAACAAGGATTTACGCAAGCGGACTGGGAATTGATCCTTCAGTGTGAAGAGTATTATCCGATTGAGTATTTACGTGAAATAAAGCAATTTAAAAATAGTTTTTCATCTAAACAAGAGGAATGGTTGGTTCGTGAATTAGTGGAGCGCAGTCCGTTAAGTAATGCAGTGATCAATTTTTTAATTAATTATCTCTTAATCGTCCAAAATCGCACCAATTTGCCAGCCCAATTAACAAGTGCAATTGCAGCAGATTGGTCAGAAAAAAAGATTTTGCTTCCAGAACAAGCAATGATTCATGTGCGCAAAATTGTAGATGAAAGCAAAGATAAACAACGGAATCAACAAGCAAATCGCAAGGGGCAAAATTATCGTAATGTGCGTACCGAGCAAATCCCTGAATGGATGAAAAATCCGCCAGAAGAAGTTAAAAATCCAGAAAGTACAGCAGCTGCCAAAAAAGCACTCGATGCACTGTTAAACAAAGAAGGTGATCAATAATGGAAGATGTAGGTAAAAATTTAAAACAAATACTTCAAAAGCGAAATTATTTTCAAGAATATCAGCAAATGGTCAAACAAATCAATGAAAATCCTGATGTTCAGCGTTTCTTGAACCAACACCAAGCAGAACTCACACAAGCAGATATTGAAAAAAGTTATAGTCAGCTTTATGAATATATCCAACAGAAAGAAAAATTCTTGGCTAATGATCCCACGATGATTGCACCGGGGTATGAGCCTAAATTGCAAATTTCACATCATGTTATTGAGGTTACTTATTCTCCTACACCTGAATTATTGAAACGTAAACAACTACAACAGGTAAATGAACGCATCAAAACCTTTTATCTGCCTAAAATATTACGTGAAGCTTCATTGGCCTCATTTGAAATTACTGATGGTCGTAGCCAAGCAATACAACAAGCTGCCCATTTCATCCAACAATATGAACAAAAACAATCTACTTTTGTTAAGGGATTATATTTAGTAGGCAACTTTGGTGTAGGTAAAACTTATCTTTTAGGAGCAATTGCCAAAAAGTTAGCAGAAGATGGCTATGATAGCACCTTAATTCATTTTCCAACTTTTGCTGTAGAGATGAAACAAGCGATTGGTAAAGATACCATGATTCAGTTATTAAATGAGATTAAGACTGCACCGATTTTGATGATTGATGACATAGGAGCCGATGCCATGAGTAGTTGGATTCGAGATGATGTCCTTGGGGTTATCTTACAATATCGTATGCAGGAAATGTTACCAACCTTTTTCAGTTCTAATTTTACGATGAAAGAGTTAGAAAGACATTTAACAGTAACACAAAAAGGCGATCAAGAACCAATTAAAGCGATGCGCATCATGGAACGTATTGCCTATTTGTCTCAAGAAATTATGATGATTGGCCAAAATCGTCGCAATCCATAAATGTGAGAGGAATGAAAAAATGAATGTACAACAATTATCTAAACGACTGGCAAAAGTAGGTGAATTTGTCCCGAATCAAGCTCGTTTAGCGGATATCGGCTCGGATCATGCTTATTTACCTGTTCGTTTAATGTTGGCAAATAAAATTAGTTATGCCGTTTGTGGTGAAGTAGTCAAAGGCCCTTATGAATCAGCTGTACATCAAGTAACTTTACAAGGACTAGCCGATAAAATCACTGTCCGTTTAGCAGATGG
>JAEWFE010000087.1 GCA_023389005.1 Bacillota bacterium | reverse complement strand
CAACTTTTCATGGTACGACTTCGACAACTGCATTCGCCCGTTCTTACAATTAAGCTACACCTTTCATACTAACGCCTTCTTTATGTATCATTTATGTAATCACCTTACACACTTATTTATACCAAACTAAAATGCCCCTATACGTCATTTCGGTTCAATAAAGAGATTGTTTTCGTTATCAAAAAAAATTTTTTTCGCTTTATTTATCTCTACTTTCAAATCATTCATTAATTTTTGAATTTTATTTTTCATTTGTTTTCGTCCTTTTTCAGGAATCACAAATGCTTGTACAATATCTGGATTTAATAGTAGACAGCGAATCATCCCTTCTTTAGTGGCGTGTATTTCTACATCATAATACTCTTTTTCCTTGGTATATAAACTAACTTCACTATTAAACAGACGAATTAAACGGGTCAAATCTTCCTTTTTAATACGCAAAATATAATTTTCCACTTTTCCGCCCATCATTAATGGATAATAGTCACTACGATTGGCTTTAAGATGGTCAAAATTCGAATAATCGATTGTATAGGCAGTTTTAGTTATCTGAATATTTTTCATCAATTCGACACGGTAATTATATTTTTTATTTGAATCTGGGAATTTGACTTCTACATAATAATAGCCATCTTTTAAATAGACTGCTTGGGGTTGCGCTTGCGTGATTTCCCGTTGGTTCTTCAAGATTAACCGCGCTTCTTTCCCATAAAATTCATACCCACAAAATGTAAAATCTATGGCTCTTTTACTTTCCATCGCCAAACGGATTTGTGCTAGATTTTCAATTAAACTTGTTTTAACTGCACTTTCAGTAAATAAAGTTTGCACAGAATGCGGTTTAATCTCTACTAGTTCATCGTTCAATGCTAATTTTAATTTCGAAATCAAATCTTCTTTTTGCTTCTTCGTAAATAATGGGGATGCAGCTAGTAAATCAATAAAAACCTGTAACTCTTCATCTAAAATAGTAGGCAAATAGTAAAGATCGGTCTTCATATCTTCCAAAGTATCGCCTTTTGTAGAATAAATCGTTCGCAAATCTTTATTATTTCGACTGACATAATCTTCATATTGCAAAAGATTATCCAATGTTACCCGAACCATCTTTTGACTAATTTGGCTATTATTCCTAGCAACCCCTTCGTAAACCGCTTTCTTTTTTGCGGGCTTGTCCATAGAAGAATTATTTTTTAAATATTTTTTTATCTCATTTGAAACAATTAAATCAATCGCTTTTGGTCTGGTTGTATCTTTTCCCATGCCATTTCTCCAATTAATTATTTCAAAGCGCTTTGATACTTATATTGTACTGATTTTTAATGCCCAAAACGGTCATTAAAAGCCTAAAATCGAAAAAATTTTCGATTTTTAGGCTTTTAAATGATATCTTTTATATAATTGTTCGACAGCTTCTGATAAATCGTCTAATAACTCCTGATCTTTACACTCAATTAACTCTGCCACTTGATAATGTTGCAACAACCAATAACGTAGTCCCAACTTTGAAAATTTGATATACACTTCCACTTCTGTATCGGTTAAAGTTCCTGGAATGATTTCAATTTCATGAGAGAAGCTGTCAACTAATCTGGAAAAATATTCTCTTTGCACTTTTAAGCGATAACGTTTGACTTCTCCTGCCATCATGTACGGATGATTTAAGATATATTTTCCACGATTGATTCTAGCTACCGGGTCTTTTCCCTTATCCTGAACGTCTCTAGGGGAAATTAATTCTATATTGTCCATCAAATCCACACTATGCGTATAGATTTCATTCATATTTTTATGGCGACCGAATACAAAGTAGCGATGATCATTTAATAATAAGAAATATGGCTTGATTATTTTACGTCCCATCTCCCGCAAAACAATCTGCTTTCCATCAGACTCATATACATGCCAGTCATACGCAATATACTGTCTTTTATCAATTGCCTCTTGAATTTTCATCACATTTTCCAGCACATTATGCGTCAAGAAAAAGCGTTGTTCACCAAAACTGTCATTCACATAAGGAGTTAGTTTAAATACATTCCGATTTGAAAGGGATTGGAGTCTTTTGGCCAAACTGCTGGCTTGCTCTTTACGGAATATTTTTGAATGCATCACACAATCGATGAGATACTTCAATTCCACATCACTGATACTGTTTTTATAATAATAACGATGGCGCTTTTTTGCTCCGATAATCCCAATCATTTGTTGCGAGCTAGGTAAAAGCGCCTCACTTTCTAATAAATGATTTAAGGAGCGTATCACTCGTCTATAGGTAATCTCTTCGCCATACTTAGCTCTTAAATATTCTGTGATTTCCTTACGATTGAGCGTTTTTTCTTGAAGCTCTTTTTTGGTATCCGTACTAGTAATAACGCTCGTATATTGCTTTAATACCTCTAATATTTCTTGCGTTAGAATCATCTAGGCTCACTCTCCCGGCCAAAATAGCTTTTCTAAGCCTTTTATCGTTGCTTCACTTTGCCAATCAGTCGGAATCACTTTAAACTGACCTTCCTCATAGCACAATAAATCACCATTACCAATCAATTGCCAACCTTGTTCAGAAATATAATTATTCGAAAAAGTATCAATTCCAATAATATTTCCTAATTGAATGGCTTTTTGCGGTGTATGACCGACTACTTGCTTAGGATATTTAGGGTTTGTATGCAAGGTTGTTTCCATGAAGTCAGACCAAATTGGCGAACCATATGGAAAACGTCCACGCCGGATATAACCCACATGTGTCTGATATTCGTATAATTTCGCTTTATGTTCTTCCTCTGTCATCGTCTCAAAGTTCCAAGCCTCTACCTCAAAATCTTGATTGAAACCTGCATGACTCACAAGATAATCATCTAACTGACAAGCAACCTGCAACCCTAAACCATAAAGTCGCTGTTTGACTGCTAGGATTAATTCAGGTTCTTCTGAAGTATAGTGGTTGCGTCGATCAATCATATAAGGCGCATCATGATTGCCTACCAAATTGATAACTTCAATTCCTTTTTTCAGATGTTCTTCCTTAAAGTCTTTTAATAAGTCCAAAGCTGATAAAAATAATGTTGAATTGTTCTTTTGACCATAAGCATCAACATAATCACCAGTAAAAATCACGCGTTCAATCTGTTCTTGCGCCACCACTTTTGCTACCTTAGGCAAAATCAGCGCCTGTTGTAAATGTAAATCGCCAACAAATAGAGTTTTCATCACATGCCACTTCCTTTGTTCTATCATTATTTTTTTGCTGCTTGCATCTAATCCGGCCTGTCTAGGAAAATCTTAACACATAGCCGATTTTCCTGCCATTCCGGACAACCTTAGCTTTCTCGGTATCAATCAACTAAATACTCGGAAAATTCACCCTTCTGCTTAAGAAAATCTCCTTTCATCCGATTTTCTCAGCAGTAGGTAACACATGAATTTTCTCGTATTTGCCCAAGTTGATTGATAACCTTTTGCTTGGAGCTGGTCGACCCAGTTCACATCTTTGACACAATCTGTGTTCAGCGACTAGCTACTTCGGCGTATAAGCCAGCTCGTCTGGGAAAGTCTTAACTTCTCGGACTTTCCCGACGTTCTGGACAAACTTATCCGCTCGTAGCTGACCGAGTCGCTTCACATCCTTAATTTTAATTTAGAACGATTCTTATTTGTTGGCAACTGGTTTACAAATAAAATAGATTTTTTTATAATAATCTCAACTAAATGAGAATGATTATCAATTGCAAAAACATTCACAAATAAACAATATAAACCTACCTTATTCGAAAGGAAGAGATATAATGCAACCTACCTATGATTGTGTGATAATCGGTGGTGGTCCAGCTGGTCTGTATGCTAGTTTTTATGCTGGTTTGCGTGATATGAAAATTGCCTTAGTTGAAGCTTTAGATCATCTAGGTGGCAAGTTAAGCTTCTACCCTGAAAAAATGGTTTGGGATGTAGGCGCACTTCCTCCAAGCAAAGGCAAACAAATTCAAAAGCACTTAATCGAACAAGCCCAAACTTTCCAGTCCGATATCTACTTAAATACAAAAATTAACAAAATCGAGAAAGTTGAGGATACTTTTCTTTTACATAGCAATCAAGCTACTACCTTAAAAGCCAAAACCGTTTTACTGGCGATTGGCGGAGGAATCTATACGCCTAAGAAATTAACCGTCCCACTCACAAAAGAAGTCCAGGACAAAATCTTTTATCATTTTCCAGATCCAAATCTAATCAAAGGGAAAGAATTATTAGTTTCTGGCGGAGGCAATAGTGCGGTGGATTACGCGATTGAAGCCCATGAATTTGGTGCCAAAGTTAAAGTATCCTATCGTGGAGAAAAACTTAAAGGTCATGAAAGTCAAGTACGCAAGCTGTCTGAACTAGGCATTCCCGTTTACTATTGCGATACAATTGAAGAAATTCGTGAGCAGGGGCAAAAACTCCAAGTAAAATGCGCCGTTCACACCCTTTCTGCGGATTATTTACTGATTCAACACGGCTATGAACACGATGGCAGTCTCTTTGAAAGCTGTTCTTTTGATTTAAAACGACATAACGAGTACGCACTTGACTGCCAACAACCAAGTATCACCAGTGAAAAGGGCATTTTTGCGACAGGCGATATCCAATATTATCCTGGCAAAGTGAATTTACTCGCCGGTGCTTTTAATGACAGCGTACATGCAGTTAATCAAATCAAACAATATCTCGATGAGTCAGCCGCCAGTTTTGAAATGGTCTCTTCCCATAATGAGAAATTCCATACTCGTAATCAAGTACTTTTTGCCAATAAGGAGGCGATATAGATGGAAAAGTCTATCCATCGCTTCGTTTTTTGGACACTGGGAATTGTTTTTCTAGCTCTGATTATTTTATCTGTTGGCATTGCACTCACCCAAGGACAAGCCGATATCAAAGTCAGTGACGTCTATCAAATCTTATTATATAAGCTTTCCAACGGTCATCTAGGAAATGTCACACAACTTTCATTGGCTGATCAAAATATTATTTGGTTTGTCCGGGCACCTAGAACACTCTTAGCTATCTTTGTAGGGATGGGACTCGCAATTAGTGGCGCGGTCATGCAAGCCGTCGTCCAAAATCCACTGGCTGACCCCTATATTTTAGGTATCTCTTCTGGTTCATCACTTGGCGCTACATTTGCCATTTTGGTTGGCTTCGGGGGTGGGGCACTCATCTTTCAATTTGGCTTAGCATTTGGTGCCTTCATCGGAGCTATTTTCG
>JAEWFE010000042.1 GCA_023389005.1 Bacillota bacterium | reverse complement strand
GCATGAGCTTTAATATGCATACGTTGATTTTAGCGCGGGCTTTACAAGGAATGGGTGCTGGTGCATTAATGCCGGTTTCATTGACTTTGTTGGCGGACCTTTATCCAATTGAACAGCGTACAAAGGTGATGGGTTATAATTCAACGATGTGGGGAATAGCTAGTGTGATTGGTCCCTTAGCTGGAGGCCTAATTGTTGATACAGTTGGATGGCATTGGATTTTCTTTATTAATGTGCCAATTGGTTTAGTGCAATTATTCTTAGTCTTTATGAGTTTGCATGAAGAAAAACGTGTGCGAGAAACGAAGAAAATGGACCTTGTGGGTAGTGTTGTTTTGATGTTGGTCTTGCTGAGTTTATTAGCTGGTTTCCAATTATTAAGTGATCAAGGCTTTGGCTGGCTGGTCATGAGTTGCTTTATTGCTAGCGTGCTGTTTTTCGTATTATTTATCTGGTTGGAAAAACGCGCCGAAGATCCAATTATCACATTTAGTTTGTTTAAAAATCCTTTATTTGTTGGCGTCAATCTGATTGCGGCCTTGGTAAGTGGCATCTTAATGGGGGTAGATGTGTATATTCCGATGTGGATGCAAGGTGTACTTGGGTTAGCCGCTGGAATTGGAGGCTTAGTATTAGCGCCGATTTCCTTATTCTGGGTTGTAGGTACGAATGTGGCCAGTAAAATGATGGTCAAACAATCGATTCAAAAGGTTGTCACGCTTGGTTTGTTGGCGATTCTTATGACGACGGTTGGTTTATTTTTCGCTCCAATGGGGATTGGCGCATGGTATTTTGTCTTGTTGATGTTTATTTTTGGGATTGGCATGGGTATGGTAATTGTTTCAACAACAGTCACTGCACAACAAGTTGTACCCAAAAGTCACTTGGGAGAAGCAACCTCATTTAATACCTTGGTTAGAACCATTGGACAAACAGTGATGGTAGCTGTCTTTGGTTTAATCTTTAACTTTATGACCAACCAAGAATTAGATAAGCAACATTTAGCTGGACGCACAGATTTATTAAACCAATTTGTCAATCCTAAAACTGCGCATCAAGTGGCGAGCAATTTACATGAAGCGTTGCGAAAAGTACTTTACGAAGGGCTCCATGCAGCATTCTTAGTAACTATTTTACTGGCAGTGATTAGTATGATTTGTGTGAAGATTTATATCCGAAATCAAGTGAAATTAAGCGAATTAGAGGAATAAAATGTATAAAGAAGTGCCTTAAAGTATTAAGTGTCTTTAAGGCTTCCTTATTGTCAAAATAATGATTATTTCGTATATTTATTTTTGAGGTGAGCTTCATGTTGATTATTGAAATTCTAAAGGAACAAAAAAATATGTCCGATGTTGAAAAGCAAATTGCAGACTATTTTCTAAAAAAGGAGCTTTCAATCAAAGAAATTAGCGCTCGTCAGGTATCAAAGGAACTATACCTATCTCCGTCTACTATCGTGCGCTTTTGCCAAAAGTATACTAATTTAGGATACAATGATTTTAAAGAAAAATATCTTTCAGAAATAAAATATATTCATCAAAACTTTTCCAATATTAATGCAAATCTTCCTTTTGAAAAAAATGATCGTAATTTGGTTGTAGCTCATAAAATAGGTTCATTATATAAATCAACGGTTGATGATACATTATCATTAAACAATCATGATAATATACAAAAAGCGATTCGTTTACTAGAAAAATCTAATTGTATTCACCTTTGTTCAGTGGGAGATTCAATTGCATTGGCTTCAATATTTAGAGATCGAATGCTTAGATTAGGAAAAAAAGTGATTGTAGAATCAAGAGCAGATAACTGTTTTCATGAAGCTTGTTTTTCGACAGACTCAGATTGTTTTATATTAATTTCATATTCAGGTGAGACAGAGGGAATCTTAAAAATAGCCAAAAAATTACAAGAGAGAGGTATGCCATTTTTGGTTATTACTTCGTATGGGGGCAATAGTTTAACACGGTTTTCAAAAAGTATTCCTCTACATATTTCTACAAGAGAAAATTTGATTGAAAATCTTGGAAATTTTAGTACAGATGTATCAATTCTGTTCTTGCTCGACACTTTATATGCAAGCTATTTTGCTGAGAATTATGAGATTAATTATTTAGTTAGAAATAAAGATGCAAAAGAATATCAAAATAAAAGAAGTACCAATAATCCGCTAATCCAATCTTAGTTAGCGGATTATTTTTTTAGAAACACTGTTGCATAAGATGTATGCGGTTTCTATATGGATTTTGCAACACTGTAGAAGTAGGCTGATGAAAGATTGTTTGACTTAAAGAATATAGATATATTAATAATGTCCTAATAATTAAACAGGAGGAGTTAAACATGGAATACAAAGAATTAGGAGAAGAAATTGTTCGATATGTTGGGGGTATTGATAATATTCAGGGGTTCACTCATTGTGCAACACGATTACGTTTTAATTTGATTGATGATACTAAAGCTAACAAAACCAAGTTAGAGGGACTGGAAAAAGTTGTTGGCGTTGTCAATCAAGGTGGTCAGTTTCAAGTAATTATTGGTAATGAGGTTAAGAAAGTTTACCAAGTGATTGAGCAAAACTTTCAACTGAATAGTAGTGTTAATGAATCAAGTAAAGTAGATAAATCACCGGTTGCCAAAGTGTTAGATACAATTGCGGGGATATTTGTTCCTATTGTTCCAGCATTGACTGGTGCAGGGATGTTGAAGGCGTTACTAGCTCTTTTAGTTATGATGAAATGGGTGGAAGCAAGTTCACAAACCTATCAAATTTTGAACTTTATTGGTGATGCTGCGTTTTATTTTCTACCTGTCCTACTGGCTAATTCAGCAGCCAAAAAATTTGGTTGTAATCAATATGTAGCTATTACTATTGGAGGTATTTTATTACATCCAACTTTTACAACATTGATACAAAATGCAAGAACAAATGGGACTAGTCTAGAATTATTCGGGTTACCAGTAACACTAGCTAATTATGGATCATCAGTGATTCCGATTATATTAGCAGTTTGGTTTATGTCCTATGTTGAACCATTTGCTGATAGAGTTTCACCAGGGGCTGTTCGAATGTTTATGAGTCCGTTACTAACTTTATTGATTATCGCTCCGGTGACATTAATTATTATTGGCCCTCTGGGAGTATTTTTAGGAAATGGATTAGGAATTATTATTAGTATTTTAAATACTTATGCAAGTTGGTTGGTACCTTTACTTGTAGGAACATTCACCCCACTTTTAGTGATGACGGGTATGCATTATGGTTTAATTCCACTGGGTATCAATATGTTAGCAACGACAGGATTTGATACAGTAGCTGGTCCTGGAATGATGGTTTCAAATATTGCGCAAGGTGGGGCAGCATTAGCAGTTGCCTTCAGAACAAAGAAATTAGAGACTAAACAATTAGCTATTTCTACTGGAATTTCTGCAGTTGCCGGAATTACAGAGCCTGCTTTGTATGGTGTCAATTTGCGTTATAAAAAACCATTAATATCTGCAATGATTGGCGGTGGAATTGCAGGATTATTTTTGGGAATTATGGGAGTAGGAAGATATGCTCAAGTTGCACCTGGATTATTTGCTCTGCCTAGTTTCTTTGGTGGAGATAGCATAAATAATTTTATTTACGCCGTGATTTCATGCGGAATTGCTTTTGTTGTTTCTTTCGTTGCTTCACTTATTTTAGGAATTGAAGACAAACAAGAAGTTGAAAAGAAAGATTCAATTGATATCAAATATTCAAATGATGTACTTTTAGCTCCTGTAATGGGTACTGTTGTTGATTTAAAAGACGTACCAGATCAAGTATTCTCAAGTGGTGCTCTAGGAAAAGGAGTAGCATTTGAACCAATAGATGGAAAAATTTATTCTCCAGTCAGTGGAAAAATTTCAGCTACCTTTCCAAGTAATCATGCTATTGGGATTGTAAGCGAGAATGGCGCTGAGGTATTAATTCACATCGGTTTAGATACAGTTACTCTTAATGGTGAGGGTTTTAAAACATATGTTACAACCAATCAGGCGGTTTCAAAAGGAGATTTATTGTTGGAAGTCGATTTAGAAGTGATTAAAAGTCATCATTTAAATCCTATAACGATGATGGTAGTTACTAACTCACAAGAATTTAAAGATGTAAGTGTAAATAATCATGGTAATGTAAATAAAAACGATGCTATTGTTCGAATAGAGTCTTTCGAGGAGGTAAATTGATATGGGATTTCCTAAGAATTTTTTATGGGGTGGTGCGACGAGTGCTAATCAAATTGAAGGAGCCTATCTTGAAGACGGTAAGGGGCTTACAACGGCTGATATGATGGTACTTTCAAAGCATGGGCAAAAAAGAGAAATTACAAAGATTATTCAAGAAGAAAAATATTATCCAACACATGAAGCTGTAGATTTTTATCATCGCTATGAAGAAGATATTGCATTATATGCAGAGATGGGATTTAAAGTTTATCGTATGTCTGTTGCATGGAGTAGAATTTTTCCAAATGGTGATGATCAAGAAGTAAATCAAGCAGGGTTAGATTTTTATGATAAAGTAATCAATTTATGTTTAAGTTATAACATTGAACCATTAGTAACACTACAACATTTTGATACTCCAATGGGATTACAAAAGTATGGTTTTTGGGAGAATCGTAAAGTAGTTGATTTTTATGTTCGTTTTTGTACTGTGCTATTGAAACACTTTAAAGGAAGAGTTAAATATTGGCTTACATTTAATGAAATAAATAATATGTCAACAATGCCGTGGAATGCAGGTGGTATTTCACTAGATGCAAGTGAAGAAGTAAAGATGAAGGCTGCTTATCATCAATTGTTAGCTAGTGCCAAGGTAGTAAAATTAGCTCATCAAATTTCAGATGAAAATAAGGTTGGCATGATGTATAATGGGCACTTTTCTTATCCTAATAGCCCCCATCCGGATGATATATTAGGAAATGAGAACTTTCAGCAACAAATGCTTTTTTATGCAGAGGTACAGGCAAGGGGAAAGTATCCAAATTATAAATTAAAAGAGTTAGCAAGAAATAATATAGTATTACCAATTCAAAAGGGAGATTTAGAAGAACTCCGAGAAGGAAAAGTAGATTTTATTTCATTTAGTTACTATTTGACACATGTTTGTGGTGCAAAAACTAAAGGGATTATTAAAGGACTCAACGGCTTAGAAACTGGTTATAAGAATAGATTCTTAAAACAATCTGATTGGGGATGGAGTATTGATCCACAAGGCCTTAGATTTGCATTAAATCAGTTATTTAATCGTTTTCAGATCCCTTTGATGATTGTTGAAAATGGTTTGGGTGCTGAAGATCAGCTTGTAGATGGAAAAATTATAGATGATTATCGAATTGAGTATCTTAATAATCACCTTGTTGAAGTAAAAAAAGCTATAGAGATAGATGGTGTACCTGTTATGGGATATACTGCGTGGGGACCAATCGATTTAATTGCAGCTAGTACGGGTGAAATGAGAAAAAGATATGGATTTGTGTATGTTGATTTAGATGATAATGGCAATGGAACAAAGCAACGCATTCGAAAAAAATCATTTTATTGGTACCAAAAAGTGATTGAAACTAATGGTGAAAATTTGGTTGAGGAGATGCAATATAATGGTTGAAGACATATTATATCTATTAGTTAGTTTGTTTGCTACCATTATCGGTGCAGTTACAGGAATTGGTGGGGGAATTGTCCTTAAATCTTTAGTAAGTACTTTTAGTGACGATCCAGTGATTATTGTAAGTTTCTATACAACGGTTTTAGTTTTTACAATGTGTATTGTTTCTATTTTTAAACAAATTAAAAGAGGATTTAAATTCCAGTTGAATGTTCTAGTTGGAATTTCTCTAGGTTCAATTATTGGTGGATATATTGGTGAAAAAATATTGAATATTGTTGTGCAGCAATTCTCTCAACAAAAGGTTCAATTTATTCAGTCAATAATACTATTTATTACACTAATATTCTTGCTTCTATACAATATATTTGGCAAACGTAAACAAAAAATTGAATTTCCTAAATTTATTTATTCGCTTATTTTAGGATTGTTTTTAGGTTCAATTTCAATATTTTTAGGGATTGGTGGGGGACCATTAAATGTCTCGTTGCTAATTATTTGTTTCGGATATAGCATGAAAGAAGCTGCTATATACTCAATTGCAACAGTATTTTTCTCTCAGATATCAAAAATATTATCAATTATTTTTACAGGAAGTCTTCTGCATTGTGATTTAAATTTAGTACCATTTTTAATTATTATTGCTATAATTGGTGGATATATTGGTACGTGGTTAAATCAAAAATTAAGTAATAAAAAGCTAGAAACTATCTACTATTTTGTCATGTTAGCACTTTGTATACTCACTATGATAAATGTTTTTCGATTTTCATAACCAAAACGGCCATCTAGCAAATAATCTAGATGGCTATTTTTATGCACTCATTTGGATTTGTAAGACATATTGTTCGAATTGGTGCTTAAAGCTATCAAAATAAAGAGCAGCTGGTACTTTTTGCGACTTTTTCCATTCATAGGCCATACCGATTAATAGCCAACTGGTTGAAGTCGTTAAAATTTTGCTTTCTGGTGTGCGTAATGATTTTGGAATCGCACGTTGTAAAATCAGTTGCAAATCTTCTCTTAATACAGGGCTAGTATAAAAATTCAAGGCTTCGACATAGTTCTTCTTGCAGATGCTAGCCATATCGGTATGAAAATCAGCCAAAATTAAGAAAATCTTCTTTAATAACTCTAAAGAAAACGGCTCATCTGGTAGAATTTGCTCTTGAATTTGAGCGAGTAAGGTTTCTTTAGTAATCATGTCTAGCAAGTGATATTTATCAGTAAAGTAATTATAAAAAGTTGCCCGATTGATTTGTGCTTGATTGGTAATATCGGCAATTTTGATTTTTTCTAAACTCTTTTGATGTAATAAAGTAATGAAGGCCTCGATGATTTGTTGGCGTGTTTTTTTACTGCGAATATCAATAGTTGTCATGACGTTCATCCTTTCTTTTTTTCATTATATCAAGAATGGATGAATTTACCATAAAAATGCTTTAGCGCACGAGACAAGTAATTCCTGCTTTTTCAAAGATTTTTTGATGTTCTAAGAGATCTTCTGTGTGTAGTTGGCTGACCTTAGCTAGACGATAGGGACGGTTGAGCTGTTCATATTTTTTTTCACCAAATTGATGGAAAGGAAGTAGCTCAATATTTTGCACACCATATAAAGTAAATAATTTTGCAAATTCTTTAGCATCTTCTAGGCTATCATTGTATCCTGGAATAATCGGAATCCGCACAATGATTTGATGATGCTGGATGGCATAACTGAGATTTTGCAAGATGATATCTTGTTTAACCCCCGTACCTTGGCGATGCTTTTCGTTATCATAATGTTTAATGTCAAAATAAATTAAATCAACATACTGTGCGATTTCTTGAAAGGTATCTGCTTTACAATATCCAGTCGTTTCTATAGCGGTATGGATATTATTAGCTTTTAAGGCTTTGAGTAAATCGAGGGCAAAATCAGCTTGAAACAAGACTTCTCCACCGGATAGTGTAACGCCACCACCTGATTCTTGGTAAAAAGGAAGGTCTTTTAATACTTCTTCCATAATTTGGTCGACTGTTTGCATTTTACCAACCGTTTGCATTTTTTTCTTTTGAGGATGAAACATTTCTTCAGGATGGGCATTTTGAGATTCTGGATTGGCACACCAATAGCATCGTAATGGACAACCTTTGAAAAATACGACCGAACGAATCCCCGGGCCATCATGCAGACTAAATTTTTGAATATTGAAAATACAAGCTTGTTTAACTGAACTCGTCATAGTATCCCTTCTTTCTTTCATGTTTATCTTAACACAATAAACTTCAAACGTAAATATAATTCGTTTCAAATGAAATGTGATATCTGTAAATTGAAAGGCATGCTGGTTTATGTTATGCTAGATTTGCCTGAGAAAGGATGAGGTTGATGACTAGAGAAGAAGAAATTATTGCGATTGTTAGTGAAAAGAAAAAAATAGAAGTCAATGAATTGGCTGATTTATTAAAAGTCTCACGGGTCACGATTCGAAAAGATTTAGATAAATTAGAAAGTCGGGGAATTTTGCATCGCCAACATGGTTTTGCGGTATTAAATAATCAAGATGATATCAATTATCGCCTGGCTATTAATTATGACTTGAAGCGTAAAATTGCTAAAAAAGCTGCTGAATTAGTAAAAGATGGCGAGATGGTGATGATTGAATCAGGATCGACTTGTGCACTTCTAGCAGAAGAATTAGCATATAATAAAAATGATGTGACGATTATTACCAATTCTTGTTTTATCGCTTCTTATGTACGTAAGTCAGATAGTGTCAAAATTATTTTGCTTGGTGGAGAATATCAAAAAGATTCGCAAGTCAATGTGGGGCCGCTTGTCAAAAAAGTAATCAGTGAATTTCGAGTAGATAAACTATTTGTTGGGATTGATGGCTTTGATCGTGCACGTGGTTTTACTGGTAGTGATATCACTCGAGCGGATACTGCCAACGCGATGATGCAAAGTGCCAATCAAACCATTGTGCTTACTGATTCCACCAAGTTTGAACAAATGGGAGTCATTTCTGAATTTCATTTTGCCGATATTTCGCATGTGTATACGGATGCGGGAATTGATAATGCCATCGTTCGGTTTCTAAATGAACAAGAGATTCAGGTTGCTACTGTTTAAGATAGGTCTTTTATCTGTCTAAGTATTTCTAGTTTCGCTAGTTTTACTTAGACTTTTTATATTGGTTTGGGTTTTTAGTTTTCATTCGTAAACATATAAAGTTTCATTTGACAAATTGTGAAAAAATGTGCTATATTATGCGCGTAGGAAAGTAATTATAGTTTCGAATGAAGAAAAGAGGGATTTATATGTCAACTGCTGTAGCGACGCAAGATCATGTTAATCGTAAACATTTTGGAGATTTAACCCCACGGATGAATCAATATCGTGAAGAAGTTTTAGACAAGAAGCCTTATATTTGTGCAGAGCGCGCGATTTTAGCTACTGAAAGCTATAAACAGCATCAAAACGAACCTAATCTTTTGAAACGTGCCTATATGTTACAAAATATTTTGGAGCACATGAGTATTTATATTGAAGATGAGACCTTAATTGTAGGAAATCAAGCAAAATCCAATAAAGATGCACCGATTTTTCCAGAATACACCCTCGAATTTGTCTTGAATGAATTGGATACTTTTGAAAAACGTGATGGCGATGTTTTCTATATTACCGAAGAAACCAAAGAACAATTACGTGCCATTGCGCCATTTTGGAAAAATAATAATCTGAGAGCTAGAGCCGGTGCGATGTTGCCAGAAGAAGTAAAAGTTTATATGGAATCAGGATTTTTCGGTATGGAAGGGAAGATGAATTCTGGAGATGCCCATTTAGCCGTGAATTACGAAAAAGTCTTAAAATATGGATTACGCGATTTTGAAGAACGAACGAAAAAAGCTAAAGCAGCATTGGACTTAACCAAACCAGAAAATATCCATAAGTATCATTTTTACCGTGCTGTAATAATTGCGATTGATGCGGTAAGAAGCTATGCTATGCGTTTTAGTCAATTAGCTAAAGAAAAAGCTGTACAAACACAAGATGCGAAACGTAAGGCTGAATTACTTGAAATTAGTCGTATTTGTGCGAAAGTACCATATGAAAAAGCTGAAACATTCTATGAAGCGATTCAATCTGTTTGGTTTATCCAATTAATTTTGCAAATTGAATCGAACGGACATTCCTTATCTTATGGTCGTTTTGATCAATATATGTATCCTTATTACCGCCATGATATTGACGCAGGAATAATATCTGAAGACCAAGTTGTTGAATTATTAACTAACCTTTGGATTAAAACACTAACGATTAATAAAGTTCGTAGCCAAGCACATACTTTCAGCAGTGCAGGTAGTCCTTTATACCAAAATGTAACAATTGGTGGCCAAACAACAGATAAAAAAGATGCAGTGAATGATTTATCTTTCTTAGTATTGCGAAGTGTTGCTCAAACACGTTTGCCACAACCAAATTTGACGGTGCGCTATCATAAAAATTTAAATCCGAAATTTATGAATGAAGCGATTGAAGTAATGAAACTCGGCTTTGGTATGCCAGCTTTTAACAATGATGAAATTATTATTCCATCTTTTATCAAGTTTGGTGTCAAAGAAGAGGATGCTTACAATTATAGTGCGATTGGTTGTGTAGAAACAGCTGTACCTGGAAAATGGGGTTATCGTTGTACAGGTATGAGCTATATCAATTTTGCTAAGATATTGATGATTACGATGAATGATGGGATTGATCCTGTTAGCCGTAAACGTTATGCACAAGGTCATGGCCATTTTACCCAAATGCAAAGTTTTGATGATTTGCTTCAAGCTTGGGATCAGACTTTACGTGAATTAACCAAAATGAGTGTCATTGTCGAAAACGTGGTCGATTTAGCGATTGAAAGTGAAGTTCCTGATATTTTATGTTCGGCTTTAACAGATGATTGTATTGCACGTGGTTTAACCTTAAAAGAAGGCGGTGCAGTCTATGATTATATTTCTGCTTTACAGATTGGTATTGCGAATTTAGCTGATTCTTTAGCTGCAATTAAAAAGCTTGTCTTTGAAGAAAAGAGATTTACGACTGAACAATTATGGGATGCGTTGATTCATGATTGGCAAGGAGAAGAGAATGAAAAAATCCGTGAATTGATTATTGAAGAGGCGCCAAAATATGGCAATGATGAAGATTATGTTGATCAATTAGTTAATGATGCTTATGAAGTATATATTGATGAAATCAAAAAATATCCAAATACTCGTTATGGTCGTGGCCCAATTGGTGGTATTCGTTACTCAGGTACTTCTTCTATTTCTGCAAATGTTGGTCAAGGAAAAGGCACGATGGCTACTCCAGATGGTCGAAAAGCATGGAGCCCATTAGCTGAAGG
>JAEWFE010000351.1 GCA_023389005.1 Bacillota bacterium | reverse complement strand
ACTTTGCCATTTTCATCACGGTAACGAATCATGGCACGTCTTGCTTGGAAGTCCTCGCAGTTTGAGCAAGAACTGATTTCGCGATACGTATCTTGCGCTGGAATCCATACTTCTAAGTCATAGGTTTTAGCCGCAGAGAATCCCATATCACCAGTAGATAAGGCCACCACGCGGTAAGGCAAGTTCAATTTTTGCAAGATATTTTCAGCATTTTGCGTCATTTTTTCTAATTCGTTGTAAGATTCTTCAGGTTTGGTTAATTTCACCATTTCGACTTTGTTAAATTGGTGCAAACGAATCAAACCACGCGTATCACGACCGGCACTCCCAGCTTCTGAACGGAAAGAAGGGCTCAAAGCTGTAAAGTAAACAGGTAAATCCGCTTCTTCTAAAATTTCGCCATTATAATAGTTGGTTAATGGCACTTCAGCTGTTGGAATCAAAGTTAAATCCGTGTTGGCTAATTGGAACACATCTTCTTTAAACTTAGGAAATTGCCCAGTTCCAAACATAGAATGGCTATTTACGATATAAGGGGGGATGACTTCGGTATAGCCTTCTTTGCCGTGTTCATCGAGCATAAAGTTGTAAATCGCTCTTTCCAAACGGGCACCTAAACCTTTATAAAAGACAAAACGACTACCAGACACCTTAGCCCCACGTTCAAAGTCTAAAATACCAAGGTTTTCAGCAATTTCCCAGTGAGGTTTTGCTTCAAAATCAAATTCGCGGACCGTTCCATGACGGCGTACTTCCACATTGTCGTCTTCATCTTTACCAATTGGCGTGCTTTCATGTGGCAAGTTAGGCAAAGTTGTGGCGATGGCAGTTAGTTCTTCGTCGATTTTGGCGATTTGGTCGTCCAAAGCTTTGATTTCTTCACCGACTTTTTTCATTTGGGCAATTTTGTCATCGGCATTTTCTTTATTGCGTTTTAATTGCGCAATTTCACCAGATACGTCATTTCTAAGTTTTTTCAACTCTTCTACTTTGACTAATTCTGCGCGGCGTTTTTCATCTAAAGCGACAAATTCATTGATTTTTGCTTCGTCGACATTACGGGTAGCTAGTTTTTCTTTGACCATGGCTACATTTTGACGAATCATTTTAATATCTAACATCAAAATCCCTCCAAAAAATTTTATTTCTTGATTGCAACAACAAAGCGAGGTCATCGGCAATTGATAACAAAAAAGCCCTAAAGCATAAGAAAATCTCTTATACTTTAGGACGTAAATTACGCGGTGCCACCTAAATTTAGTATCTACATACTACACTTTGTACAGGATAACGGTTGCGAGCCGTCACAAATTTCTTTGCGAGTCCTATCAGAAAGTGGATTCGCTATCTTCCATACAGTTTTGCACCACCCAACTGCTCTCTAAAAAGGAGTCAATAACTACTAGTCTTTCCAGGAAATCTATTTACGCTTATTGTAGCTTAAATTTTAGATTTTGCAAGTGTTTTGAAAAATTTGTGCGAAAAAATAAACGCAGCCACCCAAAGGAATGACTGCGTGTACTTATTTTTTGACTTTGCCTTTTTTAATAGGAAGATGCATGATGAAACTAGTCCACTCTGGGTTGGATTTCGCATAGATATAGCCGCCGTGTAAAGCGATGATACTTTGGGCGATGGCTAATCCTAATCCTGTGCCGCCTGTTTCTTGTGAGCGCGATTCTTCCACCCGATAAAAGCGGTCAAATAGTTGTTCCAGTGATTTTTGTGGAATCATTTGGCCGTTGTTTTTTACCGTAATGATGACTTCCTGACTAATTTGTTCTAAATCCACGACAATTTGGGTAGCACCTTTACCATATTTTAAAGCATTGGAAATCAGATTATTAAAGACGCGGACAATTTTTTCGGTATCGCCTTCCATCATGATTTGTTTTTGATTGGCCTGTACGATAATCTCGATGCCTTTTTTCGCCGCTTCCAGTTCAAAATCGACGGCTAGTTGCTCGACTAATTGCACCATATCAAAAGTAATATAGTAAATTGGCACACTAGATTGGCGTACCTTGGTATATTCAAACAAATCTTCCACCAAGGATTTCATCTGTTTGGCTTTCGTAAAGGCGGTGTGTGTGTATTTTAATAATTCTTCTTCTGAATGATATTGCTTATCTTCTATTAAACCTAAATAGCCAATAATCGAAGTCAGTGGCGTACGAATATCGTGACTCACATTGGTAATCAATTCGTCTTTAGATTGCTCGATTTTGCGCTCTTCTTCAATCGCCATCATGGTACTATCCACGAGACCATTGATACTTTGAATAATCCGATTTAAATCTCCCTTCAGTTCAAAAGGAATCCGATAATCATAGTTTCCTTCTGCGATATAGTGTAGCTCAGTGATGATATGTCGCAGCTGCATTTGTTTATACCGCCGATGTAGCCGCCAATAAAGCACCAAAGCATCTATAATCAGAAAAATTGGAATCAAAAAGTTGCGGCCACTCCAAAATAGATCATTATCTAAATTTTGCGAGAAGATAAATTTCGTTTCAAAGATGGCATCTTGCAGACTAGGCGAACTTTTGATAATTGCAGAAAGAATGACGAGTAACGAGACATTTAATAGTAGTAATAAAATGACCGTTACAATTCCCTCGGCAAATAATTCGCTGATTTCTTTGGAGGTGAGTACGATTTTTTTATTGTCATGTACCGCTTTTGTCTCTTTATTTTGCATCTATCTTATACCCTACGCCCCAAACAGTTTGGATAATCTTTTCGCCACCAGTTGCTTCTTCAATCTTGTCGCGCAAATGACTGACATGCACCATGACCGTCTTAGCCGAAACGATACTTTCTTGTTTCCAGACACGTTCAAAGATTTCGTCTGCGCTAAAGACACGATTCGGATGAGAAGCAAGTAAGTATAAGATGCCAAATTCTAAAGCTGTTAGTTGAATTTCTTTGCCGCTAATCGTTTTTACCTCATGAGAATCCCGATTAATTACTAAGGAAGCCACCTCTAAAATTTCCGGTTGGTTGGCTTTGACTTGCATTTTCGTTCTTCTTAATAGAGATTTCACGCGCGCCATAATTTCTAAAGGATTAAATGGCTTAGTGACATAATCATCGGCACCCGCTACTAGCCCTTTGATCTTATCCATATCCGTTGATTTTGCAGTTAACATAATAATTGGAATTTGTGACTCCTTACGTAAAGCTTTCACCACTTGCATACCATCTACTTCAGGCATCATAATATCTAAAATCAAAAGCTCAATATCAGGATTTGTGCGTACCTTACTTAAGGCATCTTTGCCAT
>JAEWFE010000350.1 GCA_023389005.1 Bacillota bacterium | reverse complement strand
TTTCTGGGAGTGTTATTTAGTCAACTTCATTCTACCAGAAAACGAGGGGGTTCAAATGCTTTTTTGCTTTTTGTTGAAATATCAATACTTTTAAGTGAAATTTAGATAAAACTTTTTGAATTAACTTTTATAGTTGGAGGAAAAACAAATGAAAAAATTTCTGATTGCAATTGTGCGTGGTTATCAACGTTTTATCTCTCCATTATTTCCGCCTAGTTGTCGCTATCATCCGACCTGTTCGAACTATATGATTCAAGCGATTAAAGTTCATGGGGCATTTAAAGGTACATTAATGGGGATTGCAAGGATATTAAGATGTCATCCATTTGTAAAAGGGGGCGTCGATTATGTGCCTTTAACATTTTCATTAAAGCGAAATACAAAGGATCAACATCGTCCTAATTATAAGGATTAGGATTTTGTTGGTCCTTTTTTGCAAACGCTTTTAAATTGTGTATATTTTTCCGAATTGAAATATATTTTCTAAAATAATAAATTTTCTGAAAATTCTGTTGACAATTAGAAAATTTTTATGTATATTGTTGACATATCCTAAATGGTATTAAGGGAGGACAACTAGGATGAAGATGAAAAAATTAGCTTATTTAGTAGCAGGTTTAGTATTACTTTCAGCATGTAGCGCTGCGCCAGGTGGTGGTAAAGGAGCTGCCGGTGGTGGAAACAAACAATCTGGAGACACCATTAAAATTGGGGTGAACCTTGAATTATCTGGTGGTGTAGCAGCCTATGGGAGCGCAGAAAAAAATGGGGTGGAATTAGCCGCAGAACAGATTAATAAAGACGGCGGTATTTTGGGTAAAAAAGTGAAGTTGGTTGTCAAAGATAATAAGTCTGACAATAATGAAGCAGCCACAGTCGCAGCAAACTTAGTGACTAATGATAAAGTTGTAGCAGTTATTGGACCAGCAACATCAGGAGCAACCAAAACTGTGATTCCAAATATGACAAAAGCACAGGTGCCAGTCATTTCACCATCTGCAACTGATGACTCAATTACTTTAAATGGTAAGGATGTTCAGAAATATGTTTTCCGCTCATGTTTCCAAGATAGTTTCCAAGGAATTATGTTAGCTGATTATGCAACAAATAAATTAAAAGCTGAAAAAGTAGCGATTTTGGCTGACAATTCAAGTGATTATGCGATTGGATTAACCAAAGCTTTCAAGAAAGAATACAAAGGTGAAATTGTTCTAGAAGAAAACTTTACACAAGATGATAAGGATTTCCAAGCAGTCTTAACAAAACTTAAAGGAAAAGATTTTGATGCTATTTATGTTCCTGGTTATTACACACAAGCTGGTTTAATCATTAAGCAAGCTCGCGAATTAGGAATTACGCAACCAATCATCGGTGCAGATGGCTTTGGTGATGAAAAGATGGTACAAACAGCTGGAGCACAAAATGTAAACAATGTATTTTATAGTACCCACTTCTCTACAAAGGCGCCTGCAACTGATAAGGTACCTGCGTTTATTGAAGCTTATAAAGCAAAATACAATGCTGAACCTTCAACATTTAACGCTTTAGCCTATGATTCACTATACATGATTAAACAAGCAATTGAAGATCAAAAATCAGCAGACTCTGCAGCCATTCAAAAAGGCTTAGCAAACTTGAAGGATTTTGAAGGGGTTACTGGTACGATGACTATTGATAAGAACCACAATCCTGAAAAATCACTTGTAATTCTTGGCTTAACAGATGGTAAAGAATCATCTGCAGAAACCATCAATGCAAAATAATGAAAGTGGAGGTCTGGCTCAGGTCAGCCTCCTTCTTTTAAACTTTATATAGAAAGAGAGATTTGCAATATGGAAGCAATCATTCAACAATTAATAAATGGTTTGTTCCTGGGAAGTATCTATGCCTTATTAGCACTGGGTTACACCATGGTATATGGAATCATTAAGTTGATTAACTTTGCTCATGGTGAGATTTATATGATTGGTAGTTTTATTGGCTACTTCCTTTTAAATAATACGGGAATTGGCTTTTTCCCAGCGATGATTATTTCAATGATTGCCTGTGCGTTATTAGGTGTAACCATTGAATTTTTAGCTTATCGTCCTTTGAGAAAATCAACGCGTATTTCTGCTTTGATTACTGCGATTGGGGTATCCTTCTTTTTACAAAATATTATGATTTACTTCTTCTCGCCAGATGTACGGCCATTTCCACAAGATATCACTCGGAAAACCTATCATCTTGGCTTTATTGAAGTAAGTAATATTCAAGTGTTAATTTTAGTCGTCTCGATTGTTTTAATGGTATTGTTACAATTAATCATTCAAAAGACCAAGATGGGAAAAGCAATGCGGGCTGTGAGTGTGGATGCAGATGCTGCCCAATTAATGGGGATTAGCGTCAACCGAACAATTTCCTTTACCTTTGCACTTGGATCTGCATTAGCTGCTGCCGGTGGCATGTTAATTGGTTTGTATTATAATTCAATTGATCCAATGATGGGGGTTGCTCCAGGGCTTAAAGCGTTTATTGCTGCGGTTTTAGGTGGTATTGGGATTATTCCTGGTGCGGCTTTAGGTGGATTTGTAATTGGTTTGATTGAAACAATTTCCACTGCTTTTGGATTTTCTGATTATAAGGATGCTTTGGTGTACTTGATTTTAATAATTATTCTTTTCGTACGTCCGGCTGGTATCCTTGGTAAAAATGTGAAAGAGAAAGTGTAGGTGCCCAAGATGAAGAAAAATATAAAATATAATATCGCCTGGGTAGCTATTGCCGCAGTTGTTTATGGGGTATTACTTGCTTTATATAATGGCGGGTTCATTACGCTATTTACCGATGCGATTATTGTTAATATTGGAATTAATATTATTGCTGCAGTTGGTTTAAACTTAATTATTGGTTTTTCAGGACAATTTTCTTTAGGTCATGCAGGTTTTATGGCAATTGGCGCTTACTCTTGTGCCATCATCACTTCTAGCAATCCTACCTATGGCGGGTTTATCATGGGCTTATTAGTGGGAATGCTTGTTTCCGGGATTGTTGCTTATGTGGTTGGTCTACCTACTTTACGCTTAAAAGGGGACTATTTAGCTATTGCCACTTTAGGGATTGCAGAGATTATCCGTATTTTAATTGTGAACTTTAGAGATATCACCAATGGACCTTCAGGAATTTTCGGATTACCACAAGTTACAACATGGGAAGTTGTTTTTGTTTTTGCTTTGATTTCGATTATCTTAGTTTCTAACTTGATGAATAGTGCGCCAGGTCGTGCCATACTATCGGTTCGTGAAGATGAAATTGCTGCTGAAGCGATGGGAATTAATACGACGAAATATAAAGTACTCGCTTTTGTGATTGGTGCAGTTTTAGCAAGCATTGCCGGTACTTTATTTGCAAGTTACCAACAATCTGTTTTCCCTAAAGACTACCAATTTATGAAGACTATTGATATTTTGATTATTGTTGTATTTGGTGGAATCGGTAGTACAACGGGTGCAGTGATTTCTGCGGTTGTTTTAGGAATTTTAAATATGTATTTACAAGATTTTGGCTACTTACGAATGATTCTTTACGCACTTACTTTGATTATTATCATGATCTTTAAACCAAGCGGCCTATTAGGTACATGGGAATTTTCAGTGAAACGTATCATTGATAAATTCACGAAGAAAGGAGACGATGTCAATGCCTCTGTTGGACGTTAAAAATTTAACTAAAAATTTTGGTGGGCTTACTGCTGTCT
>JAEWFE010000349.1 GCA_023389005.1 Bacillota bacterium | reverse complement strand
TATTGAATGGCTGAGCTGGTGAAATTCCAGTACCGACAGTATAGTCTGGATAAAGAAGATTGGCGTATTTGATTTACTCTATTTTTGTGTAATGATGTACCCTATTTTTCCCCTGGAAAAATAGGGTTTTTTTGTATTAAAGATGTGAAGTGACTTGTTCAGCCACCAGCGGATAAGGCTTTCCAACACGTTGGAAAATTACAAAAAGATAGGACTTTTCTAGACGGAAAGGTTATTTGAACAGAATTTTCTTAATGTAGTAAACTATTTCTCATTTCACAAAAAGGTAGTTAGATAGGTTCATTCATGGAGATGAATCCTTGTAAGGAGGATTAATTTTATGAAGAATAGTAGAGTTCAAAAATTAGTGGGTGTAGCTGTTTTAGCTGCGATGGCGTTAGTATTACAATATTTAGCTTTTCCAATACTTCCTGCCTTTAGTTTCCTTAAGATTGATTTCAGTGATATTCCAGTCTTATTGAGCATGTTTTTATTCGGTCCGTTAGCGGGTGTGAGTACGGCATTTATTCGTTCGTTCTTACATTTACTAACTACAGGGATTGCCGATCCAGCTAACATGGTTGGAGATGTCGCTAGTTTTTTAGCTAGTATGGTTTTTGCCTTACCGATTTACATGTTTTTCAAAGATACTACTAAAAAAGCTAATCGTTATCTAGGATTATTTGTAGGAATTTGCACATTAACGCTATTTATGAGCGTGGCAAATTATTTTGTCATTACACCACTGTATTTACATTTCTACTCACTATCTGCTAATCAAATGTTAGGCATGGCATTAAGTAAGTATATTGCTATTGGAATTGTGCCTTTTAATATTATTAAAGGGGCTTTTGTTTCTGTAGTATTTGTCGTTTTACATGCAAAATTATTGCCTTGGCTTTCACGCAAAACGGTTCGAAAAACAAGTGTAAATATTCATTAATTTAGATGAAGCCCTCTGTTTTTAGGGGGACTTTTTTGTATACTTTCAATGTGAGCGTTACTCACTAGATATTTTTCATATCTAATTAGTCAATTTTTGTTGACTAAATCTCTATCAAAGTACAGAAAATCAACAGGATGATTTCGTACTTTACTTATTTCCTTACATGACCACGAAGTAGAATTCCCCTTCTATTTTGTGGTTTTGTCATTTTTTATGTTCTGCAATTTTCTTTCAATAAGTCGGTTTGTCTACATAGTTTTTTTAAGTAAACTATGGTAAAATATTGGTGTATTAAATAATTAATAATATTATTTAATTAGCAACTTTCGAGGATGGGGAAGTTATATAATTTACTTGTTTGGGGATAGATAAAATGAAAGACAACCGATGGCGATTATTAGATATATTTACACAACTATTAGAAGGAAAAGCAATTAAAATTAGTGAATTAGTTGAGAAAAAATATGGGACGGAAGATACGATTCGCAAAGATAAGGATTCTATTCGTGAATTTTTAGCTGAAAAAGATTTAGACCGTGGATTATTTGGTCAAGTGGAATATCAGCATGGTATTGGCTTTTATTTAGATCGCTCTTTTACGTTAACGGATGATGAAAGAATAGCGATGATTAAAGTTTTACTATCAAGTCGGGCGCTACATCGTGAAGAAATGTTGCCGATTGTGGATAAATTAATTAAACAATCAAGTGAACCAAAACGTTTAGAAGGCATGGTAAAAAGCGAAAAATTTACCTATAATGGCGTACCTAAAAGTGTGGACATGCTGGAACGTATTAAATTAATTCAATATGCGACAGAACATCAAATTCCAGTTTCTTTCACTTATCAAAAGAACTTTCAGACTTTTGAATATAATCGGATTCCTTTAGGTGTGGTGTTTATTGATATTTATTTTTATATGATTTCTGCTTCACACACTTCTGAAGACTTTTTGGATTTTGAACATGCGAATAAATTTAGAATCAATAATATGTCAAATTTACGAATTGATGAAAGTGTTTCAGTTCCTCGATTGCAATATTCACAATTTCCTAAATTAGGTGAGCTTAGAAATCAAACGGGTCGCTGGGCATTTTTAGGTAAACCTATTGAATTAGAAGTAGAGTGTCTATTTGATCCGGCTTATATTTTGGATAGATTCCCAGAGTCAAGGATTATTTCACAAGATGTAGAAAAGAAAGTGGCTAAGATGGTGATTCCGACAAATGATGGATATGGAACGAAAATGTGGATTTTAAGTCAATCTAATTCAATGAAAGTGAATAAACCAAACTATATGCGGACTTCAATCATTCAAATATTAAATCAAATCGCCAATTTATATGGCTATGAACTTGTAAAAAAAGTCGATAATTAAAAATCTGTCAGGAATTTTCTTGACAGATTTTTCGCGCTTTTTTTATTTTTTTGCGTATTTATATAATAGGGGCGCTTATTTTTCTAGTAAAATTGCTCGCACTGGACATTTTTGGTAAGCTTGTAGTACGGATGGATAAGCCTCGGTTGGAATATATTGATGATTGGATGTCTTTTCTTGTTTAAAAAGAACGATTCCTTCCTCATCATAATCAAATATATCTGGGGCATAAAGCGCACAAAGTCCACAGGCAATACATTGTTCTGGAATAATTTCGCAGCGTTTAGTATGCATTTTCTCACTACTTTCTGGAGGTTATTATGGATGAATTTATTTTAGCTTTGTTTGGTGAAAATGACAAGTTAAGGATGAATACTTTATATCAAATCTTAGTAGGAAAAAAGTCTGCTTCGATGTTGTATTATGCTTATGGTCATAAATTATTAAATATTGTAGGGATTTTTCCACATTTATCAAAGGCAGAATATGAAAAAATCATTCAACGCTTGGTTAATCAAAAAGCAATATTCATTCTTGAAAATGAGCTTGTACGTATAAAAGTCATTCCTTCTTTATTCACGCAAGAGCCTTATTGCCATCTGAATCATTTTCGTCTCAAAAATAGTCTTACCTTATGGCGCATGTTGCAATTATTTCTTTGTCGCCTTTCTTATTGGCCGAAAGATTATCAAGGCCCTATTTTAGAAAACAGTCCCTTTTATTTGCTCAATGTGGATGAGATGATGGAAGCGATGGATGAAGTGCAGAAACAACAAATTAATGAAGAACTAAGCCTGATTTTCTCACAAATGCCGCAAGACCAGGCTGATTTTTTAGCAAATACTTTTTCTGGAAAACAAATTTCTGGAAAAACTTTCTATCAAGTATTACCTGAAGATTTGCATTCGCCCTTTGATATTTGTTACACCTTGGCATGTGTGGAAAGATTTTGGTCTTATTTGATGACACATACGGAGCTAGTATTATTTCAATTATTCAAACCCTTTATTTTAGAAAATTATAAACAAAGTATGCTTGTTACGCGTCAATATTATAAATTTGGTTATGACGTAGAGAAGATTGCACAAATACGAGGCTTGAAAGAAGGAACAATAACAGACCATTTAATTGAATGGGCAATTTTGGATGATAAATTTCCATTTGAAGATTTTCAATTACTGACACAAGAGGAAACATTGTTGGATTATCGATATAAAGACCTTGTAGAAGAAAACCCTGAAATTTCATTTTTACAATATCGTTTAAGTCAAATCGCAATATTGAAGGGAAGAGATAACCATGAATGAGCATATACAGCAAGTATTAGAAGAAAATTTTGGCTATGATTCGTTTAGAGGTCTACAAGAAGAGATTATTCAAACGGTACTAAATCATCAGGACTGTTTAGCAATATTACCAACAGGGACTGGAAAAAGCTTATGTTATCAATTACCAGGTGTATTGCTCGAGGGAATGGTTATCATAGTTTCACCGCTATTATCTTTAATGGAAGATCAAGTGAATGGTTTACTACAAATGAAAAAGTTTTCGGCAGTGGCAATCAATAGTTTATTAACGAAATCTGAAAGAGAATATGTTCTTACTCATTTATCGGAGTATCAATATATTTATTTAAGCCCCGAGATGCTCTCACAGCCTGAGTGTATTCAAGCACTTAGCAGACAAAAGATAGCCCTTTTTGTTATTGATGAAGCCCATTGTCTTTCTCAGTGGGGTGTGGATTTTCGACCGGAGTATCGCAATTTAAAATGGGTGAAAAAGCAATTACGTGATCCGACCACTTTAGTTTTAACCGCAAGTGCACCCCCAAAAGTTAAAGCGGAAATTCAAGCGTTGTTGCTACATCCTGATGCTCAAGTATTTGAATTGCCAGTGAACCGTCCAAATATCTATTTACAAGTTGAAAAAACAAATGATAAAGTAGCAGCAGTGTTGAAATATTTAAAAGAATTATCGGGGACAGGGATTATTTATTGCGCTACACGTGTGCAGGTGGAAGAATTGTATGAACGTCTAAAAAGCGATTATGCCATTGGCTATTATCATGGGGGCCTTTCTAGTAATCAACGACGCTTGCTGCAAACGCAATTTCAAAAAAATCAATTGCAACTACTGGTAGCGACGAATGCATTTGGAATGGGGATAAATAAACCAGATATACGTTTTGTGATTCATTATGATCTGCCGGATAATTTGGAAAGCTATGTACAAGAAATTGGTCGGGCCGGACGAGATGGCGAGCCGAGTATTGCGATTTTACTTTATCAAAATCATGATGAACAAATTCATTATTATATGCAAAATCAAACAAGAAATGAACGCGAAGTCTTTGAATTATTAGATGTACCTAAAAATGGCGCACAAAAATATTTTAGCGAATTACAGCAAAAATGGTTTCGCCAAATTCAGCGTGAAGATTATCATTTATTTATGGAAGAAATTAAAGCCAATGAAAAAGTAAAGCAAGCACAGTTACAGACGATGTTAAGCTATATCCATACGAATCAATGCCGGCGTGATTTTATTGCTCAGTATTTTGAAAACCCATTGCCAGATAAACAAGCGCTATGTTGTGATAATCATGGCCCGTTTGATTATCAATTACTGGTGAATTCAAACATTCAAAATGAAAAAATAGCGAATTGGCAAGAGGTTTTGCTAAAAATTTTTTAAGTTAATCGATTCTTCTAAATTTTTTGAACACAAGTAATCTTTGCTATGATATAATGAGACGGAAAGATTGTAGGAGGGAATTATTTTGCGGAATAAAGATAAGAAAAAAGAAACAGAAAATCTAAATGAACCATGGGAACAACCTATTTACAATGTAGAAGGTCAAGAAGATCAAATGCCTAGTCG
>JAEWFE010000344.1 GCA_023389005.1 Bacillota bacterium | reverse complement strand
AAACCTGGTGAAACTGTAGTGACTGTCTTTACTGGAAACGGCTTAAAAGACCCAGATACAGCAATTCATGAAGTACATGCTGATATTCATAAGATGGCAGATGTAGAGGAAATGCGTCTTCATATGCGTGCTGGGGTGGAAAAACTATGAAAATTCAGGTTCCAGCCACATCAGCAAATCTAGGGCCAGGTTTTGACTCTTGCGGGATTGCACTTGCTAAATATTTAGTCATCGAAGTGATAAAACCTCAAGATAAGTGGGAAATTGTCCATCATTTAGGTCCTGAAATTCCAAGTGATGAAAGTAATTTATTGATTCAAACAGCCTTAAGTATTGCACCTTACCTCGTTCCTCATAAGTTAAAGATGATATCTGATATTCCTTTAACCCGTGGCTTAGGTAGCAGTTCTTCGGTCATTATCGCAGGAATTGAATTGGCTAATCGTCTAGCAAATTTGAACTTATCTGAAGAAGAAAAATTAAATATCGCAACCAAAATAGAAGGACATCCGGATAATGTGGCTCCGGCTATTTATGGCGATTTTGTGGTTGCTTGTTACGATGAGCAAAAAGAACAAGTTTTGTCAGTCAAACATTATTTCCCGGAATGTGATATTATTGCCTATATTCCAGAAATCGAGTTAGCGACAAAACAATCGCGCAGTGTTTTACCTGAAACTTTTTCATTTAAAAACGCTGTAAAGGCAAGTGCTATTAGCAATGTGATGATTGGTGCGATTATTAATGGTAATCTTGATTTAGCTGGAGAATTGATGGGACGTGATTTATTCCATGAACATTATCGGGAAAAACTAGTGCCTCATCTATCTACAATTCGTCAAATATGTCTGGAAGAAAATGCCTATGGTTGTTTCTTAAGTGGTGCAGGACCTACAGTATTAGTTCTGACACCACAGGAAAATAGTAGTCGTATTATGACACATTTACAATCAATGGACACCCATGCGCAAGTGGAATTATTATCTATTGATCGTGAAGGTGTTCAAGTGTACTAATCTTAACGGACTAATCAATTTGGTTAGTCCGTTTTTTTAAGGGGGAGCAAAATGCCGATTAAGTTAACCAAAGGATTTCCAGCGGCTGAGCAATTGGCCAAAGAGGATATCTTTGCAATAGAATATCAAAGAGCGACTCACCAAGACATTCGACCGCTAAAACTATTATTATTAAATTTAATGCCTAATAAAATTAAAACTGAGTTACAATTTTTACGATTAATCAGTCAAAGTCCGCTACAAATTGATTTAGACTTTTTAAAGATGGCTACTCATGAGTCGAAAAATGTGAGTCCTAACCATTTAGATAAGTATTATTTGTCATTTCCAGAAATTGAAGATTCTTGTTATGATGGGATGATTATCACCGGTGCGCCAGTTGAAAAAATGCCTTTTGAAGAGGTAGACTATTGGAATGAATTGACGCAAATCATGGAATGGAGTAAAGCTCATGTAACTTCTGTCATACATATATGCTGGGGGGCACAGGCGGGATTATATTATCATTATGGGGTAGAAAAAACCTTATATGACAAAAAGCTTTTTGGTATATATCCTCAAGAATTATTGTTGAATCATCGCTTATTTCGTGGTTTTGATGACATATTTTATGGCCCGCAATCACGTTATACCGGAATTAATGAAGCACAGATTGATGAGAAACAACTTTGCATTGTAGCGGCGGATGAAGAAATAGGTGCAACCATATTAATTTCTCAAGATGATCATGATATTTTTTTACTGGGCCATTTTGAATATGATACGGAATCATTAAAAGAAGAATATTTGCGTGATCAAGAAAAAGGGTTAGATACGGCACTACCAGTGAACTATTTTAAAAATGATCAAGTTGAGAATCGCATCTATAATTGTTGGCGAGGGAATGCCTATTTGCTTTACCATAATTGGATGAATGACGTGTATCAAATGACACCTTTTGAACTTTCAGAGATACCAAATGTTTTAGCACAGAGAAGAAAATAAAGAAGAAAAAGAGCCTCAGATTTCATCAGCTTTGAGGCTCTTTTAGGTTACATATATTGATTACCTTGTGAATCACTATCTGTAATAAAGTAGCTATGGTCTTCAAGATTGAGTTCATTTAATATCATTGACGCAGTTTCTTCAATAGATAATGTTGCAACATTGATGACGATACAACCTAATTTTTCATAAAGTTTATTGGCAAATTCTAATTCTTCTTTGATTTTGTCGATATCTGAATAAGCCGTGTCAGGATCAAGTCCATATGCACGCATTCTTTCTTTACGAATTCCATTTAATACAGCCGGATCATTTGTTAGTCCAACAATTTTCTTTGGATCGACTTGCCATAACTGTTCTGGAATTTGTGCTTGCGGAACGAGTGGTAGGTTCGCAACTTTCAAGTTTTTATTTGCTAAGAAAAGTGAAAGTGGGGTTTTTGAAGTTCTTGATACCCCTAGTAAAACGATATCTGCTTTTAAGAAACCTTTTGGATCTTTCCCATCATCATATTTAACAGCAAATTCCATTGCTTTAATACGTTTAAAGTAATTTTTATTTAAATGGTGAAGGGCACCGGGTTCTCCAGTAGGTTTGACGCCTGTCCGTTTAGACACTTCTTCAACTGGTGGCGTCAGTACATTCATGCTGTATAGCTGGTTCTCTTTACAAAAATCCTGCGTCAATTGTACTAAATCCGGATTAATGATGGTATAGATAACCATAGCATTTAGTGACTTAGCATCATTTAAGGCTAAATTTAAAGCCTCTTGATTTTGGATGAAAGTACGACGAATTAATTCAAAATCAACAGTTGGGTATTGTGCCATAGTTGCTTGTGCTAATTTTGAAGCGGTTTCCCCGGCAGAATCAGAAATGACGAAGATGGTAATATTTTTATTATTTTCACTCATATGTTAACCTCTTTTCGCATATTTTTTTCTAAATTATATCATATTTTTTAGTCTGAAAGTCAGTATTTTTAAGAAACCATTCATAATATTTATTCATCGAAATGCCAGAAAGAGTATGGTATAATAAATTTATTAGAAATTTGGAGGGTAAAAATGCAAAATCAAGATATCGTTCAAAAAGCCTTGGCAGTTACAAAGGAAAATGGCCTAAAATACACGAAAAAACGAGAATCATTAATTCGTTTTTTAGTAGATAAAAATCGCTATGTTTCTGCTCGCGAAGTTCATGAATATATGAATGAGTTATTTCCAGGTTTGAGTTATGATACCGTTTATCGTAATTTGCATGATTTTTCGGAATTGGGAATTTTTGAAGAAACTGATTTTAATGCTGAAATGAAGTTTAGATTACATTGTTCATTAATGGGTGCCGACCATCACCATCATCATTTTATCTGTAAATATTGCGGTAAAACAAAAGAATTGAAAATGTGTCCGATGGATTTCTTTGAGGAACAACTTGCTGGCTGTAAAATTGAAGGCCATCGTTTTGAAATATACGGAATGTGCGAAGAATGTAGTAAAAACCAATCAATGCAGACTGAAAATTAGTCGTAAAAAGTGATTGAATCTTTCTAAATTCACTTGACATTGGTTTGGAACTTAGCTATAATTCGAAAAGGACAGTGTTTTTTTAAGAAAGTAAATTTCGATAACAAAAACGGTTACTTTTTAAGCTCGGAGGGAGGGATTTACATGTCAAAAACAGTGGTTCGCAAAAATGAATCTCTTGACGATGCTCTTCGTCGCTTCAAACGTTCCGTGTCTAAAGCTGGTACTTTACAAGAATCTCGTAAACGTGAATTCTATGAAAAACCAAGTGTTCGACGCAAGAAAAAATCTGAAGCTGCTAGAAAACGTAAAAAATACTAATCTAGTAGTAAAGAAATGGAGCTGGTAGTGTGTCACTACTAAGTACTTTGAACGATGATATGAAGACGGCGATGAAAGCAAAAGATAAAGAAGCTTTGCAAGTGATTCGCATGTTGAAAGCATCGATTCAAAATGAACAAATCAAGGCTGGGCATGAATTAAATGCAGATGAAGAACTTACTGTGTTGTCTCGTGAAATGAAACAACGACGTGATGCTCTTTCTGAATTTGTACAAGCAGGCCGTGAAGATTTAGTTGAAAAAGTTAAAGTTGAGATTGCAATTGTTGAAAAATATTTACCAAAACAATTAAC
>JAEWFE010000039.1 GCA_023389005.1 Bacillota bacterium | reverse complement strand
AGACAGTTTCAAATAAGATGCCCACAACCAGATTCACTTGTTTTTTACTAGTATGCACCAAATGAAATTCTAAAGGGGCTTGAATTTCATCTAATACATGTTCACTAGGCATATGAAAATGAATATCGGTTAAAAAATATTTTTCACCTTGATAAACCAAATGTGAAAGTTGGTCAAACGGAACAAAGTGAATGGTATTTTTGAACTCCTTCTCGGTAAATTTTTGCTTCTGATAAAAGAATTGAACCTTCTCTGATGCTGGAATTGCTATTGTTTCTTGCTTTTTTAAATGAATCGGAGACTGATAGGCAAATTCCGCTCCTTTTTTAAATCTATCGCACAATAAATGCCAATACTCTGGTCCAGTATTCCCACTATAATCCCAATAAACATCTAAATTTTGATGCATTGCTTTCACCGTCCTTTATAATAAAAGGCTAATACTCACTTTTCAATTGATTAAAAGTAAGATTAGCCTGATATCCTTATATTAACAAAAATGGATTAATTTTAACCAATTTTCTGGATCGTGTTTCCAAGCTGTAAGTAAAGCTAAGTCAGCCTCTGAAATATAACCTTCTTCAAGAGCAGTTTGAATAAGCGTTGTATAATTGGTCAAGGTAACAAGTGGTAATTTTGCTGTGTTAAAATTAGTCGCTCCTTTTGGTAATTCGTAGGTAAAAATAGCTGCTACCCCTAAGACATCAGCTCCTTCACGTTTGGCTGCCTGACATGCTTCTAGTACACTTCCACCTGTAGAAATTAAATCTTCAATTACAACCATTTTTTGACCAGGGGTAATTTGACCTTCAATTTGATTGCCTTTTCCATGATCTTTCGCTTTACTGCGGATATACACCATTGGTAAATCTAAAATTTCTGCTACCCAGGCAGCATGCGGGATCCCAGCAGTGGCAGTGCCAGCAATTACTTCGACTTCAGGAAATTGCTTTTTGATTTTTTCAGCTAACCCCTTGGCAATTAAACGACGAACCTTAGGAAAACTCATCGTTAAACGGTTATCACAATAAATTGGACTCTTAATCCCACTCGCCCAAGTAAAGGGTTCATTTGGGCTTAAAAATACCGCCTTAATCGCTAATAAATTTTGTGCTACTTGTTGTTCAATTGATAGACTCATTCTTCACCATTCCATTCTTTTTTAATTGCTTGGTAAGCTTCATAAGGATTCTCAGCTTGGGTAATCGGTCTTCCCACCACGATAAAATTAGCACCATACGCTTTGGCTAAGGCTGGGGTTACCACACGTTTTTGATCACCAACTTGACTGCCACTTGGACGAATACCAGGAGTTAAACAGACAAAATCATCACTTGTTGCTTGGTGGATGGCACTAGCTTCTAAAGCCGAGCAAACCACTCCTGCTAATCCAGCTTGTTGGCTACATTTGGCATAATTAATCACACTTGCTAATAAATCACCAGGAATTTTTTGTTCTTGGTTCATCTGTTCTTGGCTAGTAGAAGTGAGCTGCGTAACTGCAATTAACATCGGTACCTCTCCATTGCTTCCTTCCGTTAGTCCTTTTAGTGCCGCTTGCATCATTTGAATGCCACCTGCGGCATGAACATTGGTTAATTTTACGCCAAGTTTAGCAATTCCTTTCATGGCTTTCTCGACCGTGTTAGGAATATCATGTAATTTTAAATCTAAAAAGATATCATGACCTTGTTCTTTTAAAAATTGGACAATCGCTGGGCCTTCTTGATAAAATAATTCCATCCCAATTTTCACAAATAGTGATTCGTCTGCAGGGAATTTCGCTAAAAATTGTTCGATTTGCGCTTTAGAAGCAAAATCCAAGGCAATGATAGGTCTATTTTCGTGCATTTTTCTTTTCCTCTCTCACTTCTTGAATGAATTGGGATAGACTTTCAATTCCTAGTTCATCCATCCTTTTTGGTAAGGCTTCGATTAATTTTGGACAAATGTAAGGGTCCGTGAAATTCGCTGTACCTACCGCAACGGCACTCGCTCCAGCAAGATACATTTCAATGACATCATCAACATGCATTACGCCCCCCATCCCAATAATAGGTAAATCAGAAACGCTCGCTACTTGATGAATTAAGCGAATAGCGACTGGTTTAATAGCCGGACCAGACAAGCCACCTGTTTGATTAGCTAAAAGTGGTTTTCGGGTATTTAAATCAATGCGCATCCCTAATAAAGTATTAATCATTGAGAAGCCATCAGCGCCGGCACTTTCAACCGCTTGAGCAATTGGGATTATATCCGTAACATTTGGTGAAAGTTTGACATAAATTGGTACACTACTGACCTTTTTAACCGCAGTGACTAAATCAAATATCACTTCAGGATTAGTACCAAATGCAATTCCTCCATGTTTGACATTTGGACAAGAAACATTTAACTCGATGGCATGTACATTTTTGGCATCCCCGATTTTACCACAAACCTCGATGTAATCTTCTTTTGTAGAACCAGCAACATTGGCAATAATTGGTAATCGTGGGAATTCTTTTGCTAAATGAGGCAAGATTTCATTCATGACAACTTCTAACCCCGGATTTTGTAAGCCTATCGCATTCAACATGCCACTTGGTGTTTCTGCCACACGCGGCGTAGGATTGCCAAAACGAGCAACTGGGGTGGTCGCTTTAATCATGACTGCCCCGAGCTGTTCAATATCATAATATTTGGCATATTCTTTCCCAAATCCGAAGCAACCAGAAGCGGGCATAATTGGATTTTTCAGATTTAATCCAGGTAGTTTGACTTGTAATCGATTCATTAGTAAATCACCGTCCCAGCTTGAAAAATTGGTCCCTCATCACAAACTTTTACACTTGCTTGTTTGGTTGGATCATCTTTTTTATGACAGACACAGGCATAACATGCACCCATTCCGCAAGCCATTCTTGATTCCAAAGAGAGTTGAACATCGGCTACTTTTTGATAAAATAAGCTTTCTACTTTTTTTAACATCCCATTATTGCCACAAGTGAAAACCGCTTTTGGCATTTCTGTATTTTTTGATAAATAATCATCTAAAAGCTGGCCAACATTTCCCTTAAAACCAAGCGAACCATCATCTGTAGCAATCAAGGTGCGACCAAGTGCTTGAAATTCATCAATATAATAGCTCACTTCACCATTGGCATAACCTAAGAAATGCACAGGGCGTACTCCTTTTTCGATTAATCGTTTGGATAGTTCATATAATGGCGGAATGCCAATCCCACCGCCAATAATGTAGACCTCATCGCCTGCATGAACACCCTCAAGACTAAATCCATTACCTAAAGGCCCCATACAATCTAATTGATCGCCTGCTTGTAATTGAGAGAAAACTTGTGTCCCTTGTCCTTGTACACGATAAATCAAAGTCACTGTTTGTTTTTCTTGATTGATTTGATTAATACTAATTGGTCGACGTAATAACAAATCTGCTTGTGGGACACGTAAATGTAAAAATTGTCCTGGATGATGCATTTGCTTGACCAAATGTCCGGTTAAGACTAATTCAAAAATTTTAGGTGCAAGTTGGTGATTTGAGACCACTGTCATTAATTCTTGTTTCATGCCACTACCTTTCCTTTCCTGCCATCATTTTAAAAGATAAGCAAGAATGACCTTGCCTATCTTTCACGTTAAATTGCTTGCGTAGTAAATGCTTGAGATTCCATCACTTTTAAGATTGCATCAGCTGTATCTAATGAAGTGAAAAGCGGCACACCATGTTCAACAGATTCACGGCGGATATGGAAGCCATCTTCAGCATTATTTTGACGATTTTTATCCATCGTGTTAATCACCATCTGTAAGCTACCATCACGGATATAGTCAATCACATGTTTTTCAGAGGCTTGATGAATCTTAGCCACTGTTTTACATTTGATTCCATTTTGTCCAAAGTATTTCGCTGTTCCTGCAGTAGCTAAAATACTAAAGCCAATCTCGACAAAACGTTTGGCTAAGGAAAGTGCTTCTTCTTTACTATCATCTGCAATGGTAAATAAAACAGTACCAAAACTTGGAATATGCAGACCACTCGCCTCAAAAGCTTTATACAAGGCTTTTTCTAGATTTTTATCTGAACCCATAACTTCACCCGTTGACTTCATCTCAGGTCCTAAATACGTATCTACTTTTAACAATTTAGTAAATGAGAAGACCGGTGCTTTAATATGAACATTTTCACTAGTTGGATATAACCCATTTGGATATCCCATTTCTGCCAAATCTTCCCCTAGAATCGCTCTAGTTGCTACTTGCGCCATAGGAATGCCAGTTACTTTACTTAAGAATGGTACAGTACGACTTGCTCGCGGATTGACTTCAATGACATAAACTTGATCATCATGAATAACAAACTGGATATTCATCATGCCCACACAATTTAAACCAATGGCTAGTCGCTTAGTATAGTCTTCAATCGTTTGAATTTGTTCTGGTGATAAAGTTTGTGGTGGATAAACAGCCATCGAATCCCCCGAGTGGACACCGGCACGTTCGATGTGTTCCATGATTCCAGGGATTAAGACATTTTTACCATCACTGATTGCATCGACTTCGCATTCTTTACCAACTAAATAACGGTCTACTAATACTGGATGTTCTGGAGAAGCTTTAACCGCATTTTCCATATAATCTTCTAAGTCTGCTTGATTTTGGACAATTTCCATCGCACGACCTCCCAAGACATAACTTGGACGGACTAGTACCGGATATCCAATACGTTTAGCAATTTCTACGGCTTCAGCTTTATTCGTTGCGGTATCACCAGGAGGCTGTGGAATATTTAAATCTTTTAAGGCTTGTTCAAATAAATCACGATTTTCCGCACGATCAAGGTCTTCAATTTGAGTACCTAAAATATTAACGCCATTTTTTACTAATTGTTCGGCTAAATTAATCGCTGTTTGGCCACCAAATTGTACAATAACGCCGACTGGTTGTTCTAATTCAATCACATTTAAAACATCTTCAATCGTCAATGGTTCAAAGTATAGTTTATCTGAAATTGAAAAGTCTGTAGAAACTGTTTCAGGATTACTATTCATAATGACAGCCTCATAACCAGCTTTTTGAATGGCTTTAACCGAATGAACGGTCGCATAGTCAAACTCTACCCCTTGACCGATACGGATAGGACCTGAGCCTAACACTAATACTGAGTCTTTAGGCGAGCGAATCGATTCATTTTCAAATTCATAAGTACTATAGAAGTATGGTGTACTTGATTCAAATTCAGCCGCACAAGTATCAACCATTTTATAAACAGGTTTAATTTGATTGGCTAATCTAAATTGGCGGACCTCTTCAATCGTCATTTGCCATAGCTCAGCAATCTTTTTATCTGCAAAACCATTTTGTTTGGCTAAACGTAAAGTATCGACATCTTTTATCGTTTCTTTCAACTGTTGTTCAATTTCGATAATATGCAATAATTTGTCAAGGAAGAATAAGTCAATCTTTGTCATTTGATGTAATTCTTCAAT
>JAEWFE010000309.1 GCA_023389005.1 Bacillota bacterium | reverse complement strand
AGGATACTTTCTTGCAAAAAGGGCGCCATTAATTCATCTAGTTGCTTTAATTTATCTGGATGATTGAAAACAAGCGCGCCTAATGCTTGACGGTTAATTTCGCCATTTTCTTGTAAGATTTCTGAGCCAAATACTTTCACTACCTCATTGTAGGCTTGTTCATTTTGATCTAATAGATGACGCGCAATAATATCAGCATCAACTACAGGAAAACCAAGATCGATAAAATGTTGAACGACACTACTTTTTCCTGTAGCAATACCACCAGTGATTCCTAATACAAAAGTCATTATTTTCCTCTTTTCTTTTGACACTTTGGACAAAAATGCGTGCCACGTTGCGCAACTTTTATTTTTTGAATGGGTGAGCCACAACGCGGACAGGGTAATCCTTCTTGACCATAGGCATTTAATTCAACTTGGAAATTCCCAGCATCGCCTAAAGCATTGACATAGCTGCGAATCGTTGTCCCTCCCGCTTGAATAGCCTTATCTAACACTTCAATAATCGCTCGGTGCAACTCTTTTATTTCTTTAGGCTTCAATTCATTAGCGGAGGTTTCGGGATGAATTTTTGCTTGCCAAAGTGCTTCATCTACATATATATTTCCCAATCCTGTTACTAATTTTTGATCAAGTAACAAAGGCTTTATCGCTTTGCTAGATTTTTTTAACTGTTGTTGAAATATTTTCAAGTCAAAAGTTTCGTTAAATGGTTCTGGACCCAATTTGGCAATTCCAGGATATTCTTCCACGTGATTTTTATGATACGCACACATACGACCAAATTTACGCACATCTTGATAATGTAATTGACTACCATCTGAAAAGGTGAATACTACATGGACATGCTTATTTGGCTTTGTTACCTCTGGAAAATAATGATACTTCCCTTCCATGCGTAAATGTGAAATAATGACATCTTGATCCAAACAAAAAATTAAAAACTTCCCTCTGCGTTTTATTTCATGAATGGTCTGATTGCTAACACGGTGATTGAAATCGCTTGGAGATAATTGTTCAATAATTTTTGGCCAATACACTTCTACCTTAGATATCGTTTTTCCAATCACTAATTGACTTAATCCTTTACGAACGGTTTCAACTTCTGGTAGTTCAGGCATATTCTCACCTACTTTGCGTCATACCAAGTGTCTCCCCAACTACTATCCGTAATTAGAGGTACATGGAGGGTTACTACGTGTTCCATCACTTCTTTAACTAAGGCATCTAGTTGCTCAACTTGATCCTTTTTCACTTCAAACACCAATTCATCGTGGACTTGAAGGAGCATATTAGTTTGGATATCACTTTTTTGCAATCGTTTATCTAGTTCAATCATCGCCATCTTTAAAATATCTGCTGCCGTTCCTTGAATTGGGGAATTAATGGCTGTCCTTTCAGCAAATGAGCGTACATTGAAGTTTTTCGCATGAATATCTGGTAAATAACGACGACGATGATATAGTGTTTCAACATAACCATCTTCTTTAGCCTTTGTGACGATATCTTGCATATATTTTTTGACATTCGGATAGCGTTCAAAATACGTATCAATATATTTTTTCGCAGCTTGTCTCGAAATACCTAAGTTTTGAGAAAGGCCAAAATCAGAAATACCATAGACAATACCAAAGTTTACCGCTTTAGCATCCCGGCGCATATTACTTGTTACCTTACTAGGATCATCAATACCAAAAACACGCATAGCAGTAGAAGTATGAATATCTTGGCCATGGATAAATGCTTCCTTTAAGTGCTCATCATCAGAAATATGAGCAAGTACGCGTAACTCAATTTGTGAATAATCGGATGAATACATAACCCAATCTTCGTGGCTAGGTACAAAGGCTTGACGTATTTTTCGCCCTTCTTCTAAGCGGATTGGAATATTTTGCAAATTCGGATCAACGGAACTTAAGCGCCCAGTTTGGGTTAAAGTCTGAATATAACGTGTATGAATCTTGCCGTCTAATTGAATCACTTTAAGTAAACCTTCAATATAAGTTGATTGTAATTTAGCTAATTGTCGATAACTTAATATTTGTTCGATTATGGGATGCGCTGATTTTAACTGTTCCAACACATCGACAGCCGTAGAATAACCAGTCTTCGTTTTCTTAATGACCGGTAAACTTAATTCTTCAAATAAAATCACGCCTAATTGTTTTGGAGAATTAATATTAAATTCTTTACCTGCATAGTCATAAATTTTTTGTTCAATTTCAGCTAAACGAACAGCAAAATCTTGTTTCATTTGCTGTAATCGTAAAGGGTCGACACTGATACCGGTCATTTCCATTTTGGCTAAAACATCGGCTAATGGCATCTCCATATCTGTAAATAGTTGCCATTGATTTTTATTTTCCAACTCTTTCGTTAAAATAGGCACTAAACGATGTAATGTGTCGATTTTACGGGCTAAATGTTCATAAAATTCATCTGGATGAGTAGGTAGCCCTTTTTTCGCACCTTTACCATAAACTTGCTCATCACTTAGAATTTCCGTTAAACCATAATTATGGGCCACACTACTAATATCGCTACTATTATCGGTGGTATCCAATAAATAGGCAGCCAATAAAGTATCAAAAGTAAACGAAACATTCTTTGCACCAAATCGTGATAGAGCAATTTTTTGGCACTTCATGTCAAAAGTAATCAATTGCTCTGCTTTTTGCACATAATCAATAAATTCTGGACTACTTAATATATCAAGATTATCACTCACATAAATTTTTTCTGAAGTACCAAAGGCAAATCCCACAATATCTTCTAAATGATAATTTTCCCCAAGCATTTCAACATATAATGCTAACTTTTCAGCTTCTGGTAAATCATTTGGCCATTCTTGAATGTATTCATAAGTGATTTCTTCCATTTCATGATCATCCATAACTACATTCATTTTATCTAAAAATGATTGAAAGTTTAATTTTCGATAGAGTTCAATTAACTCGTTTTCATTCATACCTTGATAAGCTAAATCTGACAAAGTAATCTCAACCGGTGCTTGCACATTAATGGTCGCTAATTGTTTAGACATGAAGGCTTGTTCTTTATCATTGATTAAGTTTTCTTTCATCTTGCTTGGTTTAAACTCGTCAATATGTTCATAAATACCTTCAACAGACTCGTATTGTTTCAATAATTTAATGGCTGTTTTTTCGCCAACTTTTGTGACACCTGGTAAGTTATCAGATTTATCACCAGCTAGCCCCTTTAAGTCAATAATTTGCTTTGGTGTAAGGCCATCATATTTTTCGGCGATAAAAGCGGGTGTACAAATTTCTAATTCTGTCATTCCTTTGACGGTAATATACACTGTAATCTTGTCACTTGCTAACTGAGTTAAGTCACGATCTCCAGAAACAACAATGACCTCAAATCCTTCTTGACTAGCTTTTGTCGCTAAGGTGCCGATAATATCATCCGCTTCATAGTTAGGAAGCTCGTATTCTTTGACCCCAAATTCATGAATTAGCTGTCTAATGAAAGGCATTTGTTCTCTAAATTCACTTGGCGTTTTGGCACGTCCAGCTTTATACTCTTGAAAAATCTCCGTTCGAAATGTCGTCTTACCAGCGTCAAAAGCCACTAAAGCATGGGTTGGCTGTTCTTGTAATAAGATCTTCTCAAACATGTTTTTGAACGTAAAAATCGCATTTGTATATAAGCCATCTGCGTTTTTAAAATTATCCATGACATTATATAGCGCATAAAATGCTCGAAATGCCACACTATTGCCATCGACTAAAAGAATCTTTTTCTGACTCACAATCGCACCTCTTTTAATTGTTATTCATTTCTTCCTTTTCTATTGTAGCAGAAAATGAAATTCTTGTAGTGTGATTTCACTTATTTTTCGATAATTATTTTCATTTTATCTAATTGATAATGTGATAAGACGTCTTCAATTAGGCTAACTCCTTCATTTAATAAATCTTTGCATTTATCAGTCAAGATAACCTGTACTTCTCGTTTATCTTCGCCTGCTTTTCGCTCAATTACGCGACAACTTTCTTCAAATTTCACGAGCATTCTGGAAGTTGCACTAATACTTAAACCAATTTTTTACTTAAATCACTCACTGTTAAACTTTGACCTTGAGATTGATTTAAAAAATATAAAACATAAAATTCGTTAAGTAAGATATCTTCAGGCTTTTCCATCGCATTAATATAGACTAAATCGACTTTTGAAACCAACTCAGATAGTTTAGCTGCTTCACTAAATAAGCCATCTACTAGTGTAACTCGTGAATGGTGTAATCCTAAGCGTTGACTCACAT
>JAEWFE010000257.1 GCA_023389005.1 Bacillota bacterium | reverse complement strand
CAATTTCTTGCAAACTATCCCACCCAGTATCTAGAAATATCGGTGTATCCTCTGTCAGTTGATATTTGATAGATAATTGATTGATTCGTTCTTTTAAATCTCTTAATCGTATCGTCTTCATCAATTTCCCCCTTTCTCGCTATTTATCTAAAGCGTTTTTTCTTATTGTACCACAGATTGATTATAAGACAAAACAAAGTTCACATACATCTATACCAATTTTAATATTTAAAAAAGTGTTGACAATTTTTTTTGATTGAATTATGATGGCATTAGCTTTTGTTAATGGCTAAACAAAACAAAAATCATCTATACCAATTTATTATAAATAAAAAAATTAAAGGTAGGTTTCTAAATTATGTGTGGTATTGTAGGAATTGTAGGAAAAAATCAAGCAGAACGCGTCATCTTAAATGGTTTACATCGCTTAGAATATCGTGGTTATGATTCAGCCGGCTTATTTGTTTGCGACGAAACTCATGATTATCTTGTAAAATCACCAGGGCGCATTAAAAACTTAGAAGAGAAACTAACACCAGAAGTGACTGGAAATATCGGAATTGGTCATACACGTTGGGCAACACATGGTGAACCAACTGAAGCCAACGCCCACCCTCACACTTCTCAATCAGGTCAATTAGTCCTTGTACACAATGGCGTTATCGAAAACTTTGAAGAAATTCATCAAACTTACCTAAGCGATCATACTTTCTTAGGCCAAACAGATACTGAAATTGCTGTACATTTAGTGGAAGAATTAAAGAACCGTGACAACTTAACGACTAAAGAAGCGTTCCGTAAAGCTTTAGGGATTATTAAAGGATCCTATGCTTTTGGTTTAATCGATAAAAATGACCGCGAGACCATTTACGTTGCCAAAAACAAAAGTCCCTTATTAATTGGTTTAGGCGATGGCTTTAATGTAATCTGTTCAGATGCTTTAGCTGTTTTAGACCAAACAGACACTTTTGTAGAAATTGAAGATGGCGAAATGGTTACCGTTACTGCTGATTCAGTTGCCATTGAAAAACAAGATGGTCAAAAAGTAACACGTGACAGTTTTAAAACTCAAGTCGATATTACAGATATCGAAAAAGGTACTTATCCTTTCTACATGTTAAAAGAAATCGACGAACAACCAACTGTCATGCGTCGTCTTGTACAAGAATACCAAGGTGAAAATCATCAAGTAAATATTGATGAAAACCTAGTGAAAGAATTTGCGCAAAGTGACCGTATCTATATCGTTGCTTGCGGTACAAGTAATAACGCTGGTTGGAGTGCAAAATCATTAATTGAAAAACTTACAAATATCCCGGTTGAAGTTCATTTATCTAGTGAGTTTGCTTATGATATGCCATTATTATCTGAAAAACCATTCTTTATTTACCTAAGTCAAAGTGGTGAAACAGCGGATAGTCGTCAAGTCTTAGTGACCACAAATAAACTAGGTCACCCAGCTTTAACGATTACCAACGTGGCAGGGTCAACTTTATCTCGTGAAGCGAAATATACTTTATTATTATATGCTGGACCTGAAATTGCCGTTGCTTCAACAAAAGCTTATACCGGGCAAATCGCTGTCATGGCTATCTTAGCAAAAGCTGTCGGCGAATATAAACAACTTCAAGCAGCCAAAGATTTTGATGTATTCCACGAATTATCAATTGTTGCTAGTGCGATGGATAGTTTAATCAATGATAAACAACATATCAAAGACTTGGCAGATGAGTTTTTAGCAACAACACGTAACGCCTTTTATATCGGACGTTCTAATGACTACTATGTTTCAATGGAAGCAGCCTTAAAGTTAAAAGAAATCTCCTATGTGCAAGCTGAAGGTTTTGCAGCTGGTGAATTAAAACATGGTACAATTGCTTTAATCGAAGAAGGTACACCAGTAATAGCGATTATTACCGAAGAAGTAACAGGTTCACATACACGAGGTAACATTAAAGAAGTTGAAAGTCGCGGGGCTAAGAGTTTAGTGATTGTAACTGAAAAATTAGCTAAACCAACGGATCAAATCATCTTACCTACTGTGCATCCGTTCTTAACTAGCTTAGTTTCAGTGGTACCTACACAGTTATTAGCTTATAACGCAACCATCCAACGTGGATACGATGTAGATAAACCTCGTAACTTAGCAAAATCTGTCACTGTTGAATAAGACAATTGACAAAAAGGCGCAAGAATAAAAACAACTTGCGCCTTTTTGTTATTCAAATATACAAGCTAATATTTCTTCAATGGTTATTTGATAAAAGAGTTGATCCGCTTTTTGTTCAATCAAAATTTGTTTGACAGTTTCGTAGGTAAAGGTTTGATTTGCTAAAGCTTGCTCTAAATTATTCAAATCACCATAACTAAAGAAATCACCATGAAATGCACAATTTTGGATAATACCATGCTGAATATTTAAAGATACTTCTAGGAATCCTGCTGGGAATTTTTTTGCTTTAACCATTGTAAAAGCTGGATTCTTCCCAAATGTCCAATCCCAACTTCTAAATTTATCTTGGGCTAGCTGTTCAACCAGTGCCTCTTCTCTTTCAGTTAGTTGATAAGGTTGATAATCATTTTTCAATATTTCCGCAATTAATTTTTGTCTAAATGTCGCAATATCCCATTTTTTAGATAGGTAATCACTGATATTTCCTGTACGATCGCGCACCGATTTAATACCCTTTGATTCGATTTTATATTTTGGTGGATTCAGATACTTTGCCATTTTCGAAAAATCCATATCATATAAAAGCGAACCATGGTGAATGGTATATTCCCCTTTATTACATTGCGCATTGCCTGAAATTTTCTTCCCATTAATGGCTAAATCATTACGACTATTATATGCAACTTCAACCCCTAATGTATGCAAGGCTTCAATAATTTTATCCATATAGGTTTTAAAATCAATCATTTCACTGGCGGCCTTTACAACAAAAGTATATTGTAAGCTGCCTTCATCTGTGTAAATCGTGCCGCCACCAGTATTTCGGCGCACTAGGTCTACATGGTTCTCTTCAATCTCAGCCAAGCGTATTTCATTAAAACTATTTTGGAAGTTCCCTAACATTACGGTCGGACGGGTTTGCCACAACATAAAAACACCGTCATCAAATTGCTTTTGCGTACATAAAAATTCTTCTAAGGCAAAATATTGGGCAGCTTCTTGATATTTGGCATCAATAAAAATCATTTGCTCGCTCCACCAGCGGCTAATGCTTCGTGCGCTTTATAAGAACTTCTAACTTGTGGCGAGCTGGCAACGAATTTGAACCCTTTTTTCATTCCCATGCGACGGTA
>JAEWFE010000024.1 GCA_023389005.1 Bacillota bacterium | reverse complement strand
CCAAGATAATAAAATTCCTTTGAAGTCTTATCATCTTTATTTTTACGAACAAATAAATCTACTTTAATTCCTCTTTCTTCTGCATTGATAAAATTCTGCACATCATTTGAACTTAGATTTCGACCTGATTTTGAAATTGCAATCAGCTGGTTTTCATTGATAAAACGATCTTCATAGTTTATCGTCGCATCAATATCCTCGGATTTGTGATAGTTGATGAATACCGGGAAAGTGTTCGTATCTTTATCAAATTTATAACCACCAATATTTTGCGCGACTGAATTTTCTTGCCAGTTTAATAAGCGACACACATCTTCGTAAGTGTATTTTTGATATAAAACAAAATTAGTATCTTGATATCTATCCTGATAACTTTGTTCATAACGGTGTAACCCAAATTCGATCACTGATTTTAGTTGATGGACGAATTCTTCATCCGTTAATGCTTGCTTAAATAAATCAGAAATCAACCATTCTCCTGAAGAATCATCCATAAAGATACAATCCTTGAAAGTTACTTTTTCACCACCAGTAATAAATCTGCCCGTTAAGATATTAGCCACATTCACTTTTGCTTTCAAATCAATAGTAATTCCGTAACGACTAGCCATTTCAGACTCCCAAAGTGGGTAAATGTCTTGTTCTGGATTTTTCATTAATAATTGAAAGGCAAGTAACTCATGTGCACGTTTACCACTCGCGAACTTGCGTGAAATAAACTTCAACATTTGTTCACTAGATTCTGAAAGCTCGTAAGGATACTCTGATTCATAATTATTTAAAAAGCGATAGTATGAACCCAGTTTAGGATTTCCTAAAATACGCATGACATCAAGCTCACCATATTTTTCAAATTCCATCAGTTCTGGAATACGACCTAATTTTTGTCGTAATCCCTTATAAGCATCTTTGATCAATTGAATGGAGTCGAAATTTGCTCCGTCAATTGATTCAAAGATTTTTTTACGTGAAACTTCATCAAAGTGAATTGTTGACGCACCTGGAATCGTACGGTCAGATTCTGAAATGAACTTGCGAATATTATCTTTGTTATAACTGCGGTCTCCAGATAAAGCAATCGGTATCATATAGTTATTCTTATAATTACCGATAAAATCTAGCACGACTAAATATTCTTTGTCCTTATCCTTACGCAAGCCACGCCCTAATTGCTGAACAAAAACGATTGGTGATTGCGTTGGTCTGAGTAGAACCACTTGATTAACTTCCGGAATATCCACACCTTCATTAAAAATATCGACTGTGAAAATATAATCTAGATAATCGATTTGCTGATCATCTACCAAATAAGAAATCATTTTTTCACGCTTTTCTTGAGAATCTGAACCAGTCAAATAATCCGTACGATATCCACGTTGATTAAAAGCCTCACTTAAAAATTGGCACTCCTCTTTTGAACGACAGAAAATTAAACCCTTAACCCTGTCACCCGAATAACCAAAATACTCGATTTTCTCAATAATATGGTTGATCCGCTCACTAGAAGAAAGGCGCGTAAAATCTTTTGTTTCATCTAGTAGTTGATTATTGACCAGGATATCGCTAATACCAAAATAATGGAATGGGCAAAGCAACTCTTCTTCCAATGCTTGCTTTAAACGAATTTCATAAGCAATATTATGATCAAATGCTTTAAACACATCAAAATTATCGGTACGTTCTGGTGTTGCAGTCATCCCTAAAAGTAACTCAGGTTCAAAATAATCTAAAATTCGTTGATAAGAACCAGCTCCTACGCGATGGGCTTCATCAATCACTACTACATCGAAGTAATCTTTCGGAAATTGTTGACGAATCTCTTCTTTTGCCATCATTTGCATTGTTGAAAAAAGGTAATCAACACTCGCATCAGCTTTATGATTACCCGACAGCAACCCAAAAGTCCGTGTTGGTCCGAAAACTTTTTTATAACTTGCAATGGCTTGTTTCGCGATTTGCTCACGGTGAACTAAAAATAGCGCGCGTTTGTATTTGATATTTCTTAACGCAAAAGCCGAGGCGTAGGTTTTCCCAGTACCAGTCGCTGATATAAGTAATGCACGCTTAGCACCATTTGCAATCAGCGCTTTTAATTCATCGATAAAACCACTTTGCATCGAATTTGGCTGTAATTTATACATTTCCATTTCAGGAACAGCCATTTGTCGAGTCACATCACGTTGTTCTTGAACAATTTCATATTGTGTATCATAACTATCTGCTACTTGCTCATATTGTACAGTATGCGAATCTTGCCAAATCTCTTCAAACTCTTGCTGAATTTTTTGTTTTTGAATTGCTTTTTGACGTTGATAATTCTCTTCATAGATTTTTGCTAAATGTTCATCATATTGCTGCGAATTATCACTCCAAAGTGCTTCAAACTCATCGACTAAGTCCTTATAAACCGCACCATCTTTGGTAGAAATCAACTTTGTATTCCACTCTTTATTCTTCGTTAAAGCATTCATGGTCAAGTTGGAACTACCAATAATCATGCGGTATAAGTTATCTTTTTCAAAAATATAGCCCTTTGTATGGAAACCAGCTGACTGATTTTGGGTCCGATACATTCTAACTTCAATATTTTTTAACTCAGCTAATTTTTTCAAAGCTCTAGGTTCGCTAAAGGTTAAATAATCAGTAGTTAAAATACGACCTGGAACACCTCTTTGCTCTAACTCTTTAAAGCCCTGCAACAAAGGCGTAATCCCACTCATCGTAATAAAAGCCACACTTATGAAGAAAGCATCGCAGTTTTGCAATTCATATTCGATTTCCGTTAATACTTTATGGAATTTTCGCTGATTATTTGATACAAATTTAGGATGAAAAGCTAAATTACCAGCTGTTTCACTTTCTTGCACAAAAGCATGATATAACCCTTTATGCATCACCTCTAAAGATTTATCATCCAAGACTAACACCTACATTTCATTCATAACTAATATCATTATACTAAGGAAAAGAATCAGATGAAAGATGCCAAACGCACAATTTCTATCCTTTTCATTTCTGGATGTAATGCAAACAAATTTTCTTCGCTGATTACTCCATCCGTAAGCTGCGTGACTTCATCATAATCTATCCAATTTGTACAGGTAATCCAATCATCAAAAGAGCACTTGCGCAAATTGTAAATGATCTCATCCACCGAAGTCTCTTTCACGCAGATAACAGTCAATTTCTCGTTAGAAAGTTGATAGAGCTCCTCGCAATTTTGAATATCAACCTTCGCCGCAACTTCATAGTGATAATGTCCTAAACTATCCTCCACGTCATCCGTATAGGCAATATCGATCATTTGCGGGAGAACCTCTCGAGTAAACGTTTGAACTGGTTGCGAAAAATCAACTAGAGGTTCTTCCTGACCATATTCATATTCGCAAAAATCAATATATGCATTATTTAAATCAATCAACTGTTTAAAAGTAAGCATAGGACCTCCGATTAGTTACTTATTATTTGTAAATGAAAAAATCCATTCTATCCATGACTTTATTGTATTGAATCTTCTTTCCGCGGTTGTAGCATTAATTTTGTAAAGTTCCATCAAATTTCTAATAGTTTTGTTCTTATCAATTTCTTCATACACCATATATTCTATAAAAGCATCTCTAAATATTCTTTTTTTCAAAATAGATTTTATTAGTAAGATATTTTTTTGATATATATCTTCTTCAGCTTTTACCGTTTTTCCAAAAGATGTAAGTCGGCTATTGTTATCATATTTTTCAACTAAACCCAGATATTCCATAGCTCGCATATAGTATTGTCCTTGACGTGTTGCCAATCCCATCTCTTCTGAAAGTTCATCATTCGTTTTATCTTTGTCAAATGCATCTAAAATAGCAATAATTCTAGTTATGCTATTAGCTTGCGGAAAAGGGATATGGAGCAAATCATCATCAGGCAATACAGACTTATAAATCTGCATTAATTCTTTATTTGAAAGAGTTAAACTTTTATTGATGATAAAATTTTTCTGACCTATTTTACGAATACTTTTCATATCCATAACTTCTTTAAATTCATAAACATGAAATTGATAAATAGAATTTGAATAGGTCATAAATATTGGATAAATATTCTTATTTCTAACAAGAGAATGATAGTATCGATAAGGATAATAAAGCTGTCTTATATTAAAATCAATTGGTATTCGATTCTTTGCTTCTATTAAAACAACAGAATTATCATTTTCAAATGAAGCATCAATTTCCATCTGACTATTTTTTACATTAACTTTATATCCATCTATTAAAAAGTCAAACTCTCCTGTACCAAGTCTTCCTGAAATTGTCGGTAAAAATTTAAATTTATTATTTCCAACCATTTCATCAAATACTCCCGATATATAAGCTACATTTAAAGCATTACTCTCACTTGTAATTGCAAATTTATTAAACGTACGAATATAATTTGGAATATGAATAGTTTCGATTGGAATATGATCGTTTATTGAAAGATTTGTAAAATTATTAAATCTTCCAATAATATAGCTTCCTCTAGTATTAGGTAAAATATTCAAATGATAGTTCTGAAATATCTCTGGACGTTGACCTGATGTATCAGCTTTACACATAAGTCGTGGCTCACGATATTTTATTAATTGTTTTGCATCAACTTCAAAAATACCATTTTTTTCTATTTCATCCAAAATTTTTAAATCTTCAAAAGCTTTTTCCCATGCTGCATCATTTTTCCCCATACTTTGTACTCCTTTATAATAGTGTCTACAATTATTAAATACGAAAAAAATCTAAATAAGCATTTTTGATTTTTATTAAAAACCTCTTTCACAACACATTTTATCAATTTCTCGCCACGGTACACCTCTCAAAAAGTCAGCAGCTTCATTACTTGTTTTATTTTCAAAAAGCAAAACATGAACACCTAATCTTTTAATTCGCTTTCCTAATTTTGTATATTTTTTATTTTCTTCAGCAAGCATGGTCATATACAAAATAGTAAACTGGATATCGACAGTAACTTTCTCTTCACTATATCGATTACTAGCAATATCACTTATTAGCTGCAATACGCCATCATCAATCACTTTGTTTGTACGATTATATATATTCACAAAATCTTTATATACATATGCAGCTCCATACTTATCAGCTAAAGTTTTTAAAAAATCAAAGTAGTTTTTATCTCTTGGTGCAAATTGTTTCTCTCCCTCATTTAACTGATAAACACAATACTCATCAAATTGACCTTCATCAAAAAATAATACAGTACCATTCTCAAATACTTTTACAATATTTAGCATTTCATTCACCCCATTACACCTATTATTTTAATCAATTTTTACTTTGTATAAAAGCGCTTTTTACTTAATTTTGCGTATTTATACTATTAGAGGTGATTTTTATGACAAAATATCAATTACAGAAGACCAGTATATGGAGTTTTCCAGACAGAGGATCTTGGGCTACTCATAAAGGTGACTATCGTGGAAATTGGTCCCCACATATCCCAAGAAATTTAATTCTAAATTACACTAAACCCAATGAAATAATTCTAGATATTTTTGCTGGTTCTGGTACCACACTCATTGAATCCAAATTATTGAATCGTCACGCAATTGGAATCGATATTAATCCTGAAGCAATAAAAATCTGTCAACAAAGATTGAACTTTGATAGTCAGAGTCAAATTAAACTGCTAAATCAAAATAGCATGGACTTATCAAATATCCTTGATAGTAGTATTGATTTTATTTGTACACATCCCCCATATGCAGATATAATTAGATACAGCAATTTACCAGACGATCTGTCTCTATTGAACTATCCTGATTTTTTGGATAAATTTTCCATAATCGCATCGGAGTTATTTCGCGTTTTGAAAAGTGGACATTTTTGTAGCTACATGATTGGTGATATTCGAAAAAAGGGAAATGTCATACCATTAGGATTTTATTCTATGCAAAAATTTATTGAAGCGGGGTTTACGATTAAAGAAATTATCATAAAAGAGCAGCATAATTGTAAAGGAACGCAATACTGGAAGAATAAGTCAGATAAATTGAATTTTTATTTGCTCGCACATGAGTATATTTTTGTTTTCGTCAAATAGAAAAAATGCTGCACCAAATCATACGGTGCAGCATTATATCTTTAATTTGATTAATGAAAAACCTTATCAAAAACGCCATTTTCCATATCGGTAATATTATAAATATGTTCCATCACATTAAATGTTTCTGCTAAATTACGTCGGGCACTTCTCCAGCCCCCTCCATCAGTAATCCACATAAATTCAAAATTTGGGATAGTCTTCGCTTCTTCAGCAATCATTTTATAACTTCTAGAGGTTTCATTTAATTTTGAACCACCAGCAGAATAGAAGTTCGTTTCGATCACATAAACCTTATCCTGTGTCTTTACAACAAAGTCCCATCGCTTTGTAGTCGTACCTTCTGCTGAAATAGCAGACAAGTCAATATCCCACTTACTTTCAACTTCTGTCAGATACATTTCCTTATAATATTCAACATTGGCTTTCTTTAAATATAACTCTACAAGATTTTCCATTTGGTGTCCGCCACGATTTTTGCGGCCATTACTATCAAGTCCCGTTTCAATACCTAAAGCATAGTCAACTAAATTATTAACTATATGTTCAGAAATTAAATTTAAAAGACCTGTTTTTCTCATAAACATGATATATTCATCAATTGAATAATTGGGTTTTGAAAAATTAAATGAGAAAGAACCTTCTTCATCTTGGGCATAAATCTCATTTTGTCTAACAGCAAGTAAAGTTGGAATGCATTTTAGCGTTTCCGGATATTTCTCAAAAATAAAACGAATATCTTTTTCAACATTTTGAGAGCCAATTAATGAATTTAAAATATTTAATTCTATTTTCATTGCCTCAACATTAGCATAAACTTTATCAAAATCGACGTAAAAGCTATAAGTATTAATACTCTTTCGCATTTGTGACAACCAATAATCAAAATCACGCATCTTCAATTTTCCTCCATTTGTAACCTGGCTTTAGATAATTCTATATACTCTAATTCATTATCAATCCCTATATATTTTCTACCTAAATTTTTTGCAGCTACTCCAGTTGTAGAACTACCGCAAAATGGATCTAATATTACATCATCTTCATTCGTTGATGCAGCTATTATTCTATTTAATAGATATAGTGGCTTTTGAGTAGGATGTTTACCTAGTTTCTTTTCTCTTTTAGGAGTTAGCGAACCTGTCCATACATCCTTCATCTGCTTCCCACCATTTTCTTCTTTCATTAAATTATAGTGAAATAAGTGTTTAGCTTTTTTTATATCTTTTTTTGCCCATAGAATAGTTTCGGTACTATGAGTAAAAGCTCGACAAGCCAAATTTGGTGGTGGATTAGTCTTTTGCCAAGTAATATTGTTAATAATTTTAAAGCCTTCTTGTTCTAGAGCCATCCCAATACTATAAATATTGTGTAGCGTACCACTTATCCATATTGTGCCAGTATCTTTAAGAACAGCTTTACATAAGCGTATCCATCGCCGATTAAAATCATGTTTATCCTCAAAGGAATTAATTTTATCCCAATTTCCTTTATTTACAGAAACCATCTTGCCACCTTTACAAGTAACCCCATCATTACTTAAAAAATAAGGTGGATCGGCAAAAATCATATCAATCGATTTTTCCTTCATTTGCGATAATAAATGAAATGAATCTCCCTGAACTAAAACAGACTTTTCATCATTTAGTGCGACTTGAATCTGCTCTTGAAAATAATTTTGTAAATCCAATTTAAACCTCTTAATAATTAGTTATTATTACTTCTTTACCAACTCGTTTATTAGCTTTACTATTAATATTTCGTCTTACATCGACTACTTCAATATTATATCCTTCATAAAGTTCATGAACCAATGGCACATTATGATTACTCAACATAAGCTTCACATTTTCACCATCAAGCTTTTTAAACAAATTTGCTAAACGCACATGATCATCATAACTAAAGCCATCCTTAGTGTATGTAGTAAAGTTTGCTGTATTACTTGCTGGTACATATGGTGAATCAAAATATACAAAGTCACCTGAAGTAACATTTGCACATGCTTGTTCAAAATCACCATGTTGAATCTTAATATTGCTTGAACGCAAGAAATTTGCAATGTTTAAGATATTATCTTCATCAATTGAAGCACCTGTTTGTTTATTATTATACGGCACATTAAATAGCCCTTTTGAATTCACTCGATATAAACCATTGAAACAATGCTTATTAATCCAAATAAAATAAGCTGCACATTCTGTATCAAAAATTGAATGCTGAATCTTCTCATTGTATTTCGCACGTATACTTAGATAAAAATCTTTATCACATACAACTGAATCAAGCTCATTTATTTTATTTATCAGAGCAATTTCATCACTCTTGATTTGATGATACACATTTAGCAATTGCTCATTCACATCATTAATAACCGCTGAGTGAGGTTGCAAGCCAAATAGAACTGCTCCTCCTCCGATAAATGGTTCATAATATGTATTATAGTCTGAAGGCATTTTCTCAAGTAATTTTTCAAGTAATTGTTTTTTACCTCCAGCCCATTTCACAAAAGGTGTAAGTTTTAAATCTGACATAACTTCCCCCAAAAATTTAATCAATAGAAATATTTTTACATTTTATCGACTAAATTTCAAGAAAATAATATGAATTTAATTACACAAACTCTCCATAAACGCTACTCTATCTTGATGGTCGCTCAATCCTGATACTTGACCATCGCCAGCTTCAATGACTATCCACGAACCATCAGCTAACTCGGCATAGTCCACAGTATAAAATGGACTTGGTAAATATTGGTATTTTTCGACTAATTCTCTTGGTGGCTGCGTGGTAAAATCATCATTTGCTACTGATTCAGTAATACTAATGATATTCCCATTCGCATAAAATACTCGATATTCATTATGTCGGCCATTGAATGTTTTTAACTCAACATACTCTTTGATACAGATTCCACCTGTTAGTAAATCCCCGCGATATCGATAAAAAATTTCAAGATATTCATCTAATTGTTGCTGGGAAATCGCACTAGAGATACGGCTTGGTAATTCGGTCCCTTTTGCTGATTTCACGTAGTCCTTAATCATAAACGCCGACATCTGAGAACGAATTTTTTCTATATCCACCTTAATCCCTAATGGAAAGGTCAACATTTTGGGTGTATCTTCTGCCAATTTGGGATAGATATTTGGAAATAAATGAAATTGTTCGTACTGCTTAGGTGAAGTTAATAATTCTATCTGATATTTATCTCTTAATTGCGAATAAAAAGATTGGTATTGTTTTGGTGTCATCATCCAACCACGATAAATAGCACTACCAGGCGTAAAATTTACTTGATTCAAGATTAGTCGGTTTTCTTCAAAAAATTTTTCATAATTAAAAATGAAAGCTTTAATTTCCGTCTGACAAGCTTGATATTCGCTAAGGTATTCTGTTTCTACTTGCTTACCATCAAAATAATCAGATGGGAAAATGATATAGTCTATTATTCTTACACCAATCCATATTGCTTATATAGTCCTATTATTCGCGTGTACATTAAGCGGTTGGCCATCAGTTGTCGATAAGTCGCGCTTTTTTCTTTACCGGCTAATTTGAGTGCATCCATTTGTTGTTTTTCTTTTGCAGCTGTGGTCATGATTTCATTTAACATCGCTTCAAATTTTGTGAGTCGGTCCATTTTATTTTCCTCTTTTAACATGCCATTCTTCTTTGGTTAATCGAGTGAAATGCTCGGTACGGACTTCCTTTAGTAGAGGCACATCGACATTTTCGAGTGTATGGTGGTAGGTAAAGCCACATTTTTCTTGTGCGCGTTTGGATTGTTCATTTCCTTCATAGTAGCCACACCAGATCGCATTTAGTAGTAATTCTTCAAACCCAAAAGACAACATCGCCTCGATTGCTTCTGGCATGAGTCCTTGTCCCCAAAACGGTACACCTAACCAGTATCCTAACTCTTTTTCATGATTTTCAGGATGAATGTGTGGCGAATGTGAGTCATGAAACCCAATAGCACCAATCATTTCTCCGTTTTCCTTTAGACATACTGCAAAAGAATACGGATCACGCAGCACAGTCTGAATGATTGCTAAACTTTGGGCTTGGCTTTCATGTGGGGGCCAACCTGCTCGCGGGCCAACTTGTGGATCTTTGGCATATTGATATAGATTTCCCGCATCGCTATCTTTCCATGGTCTAAGCAGTAATCTTTCAGTCGTTATTTTCATGCAGAAACACCTCAATTAGTTCATTCATAATTGTTACTTTTAATTTATTTTATCAAGTTTGTAACGGTTACACAACAGTATCTATTAAAAAAGCCAGGCAAAAGATACCTGACTTTATATTTTCAAAAAATTGATGATCTTGAGTCTAAATTTGTCTCATAATTTATACTTAAGATTACTGTATATAAAAAAACGACCCACCAATACCTGCGTGAGTCGTTCTTATTAGTCGGTTTATTCCGGTGTCCGCCACCACTTGACCCTTATGTTCAAGATTAATAGCAGATTGACCATGAGCCGACCACTCATCTACAAATTAATTATGCCTGTTTGTTATACCTATTTCCTGTGAAAATACTCATTTCCATACCTTTTGACTCAAAATATCCTTGTCGTAACATTTGTTTGAATTGTACAGCAGAAAAGCTATTGTCAGTAAGATTGTGAATTTCAAAATAATATTTTTTGTCCGCTTGAATCCTAATTTCATATCCGCCTTCACCAATAAATCTACTCTTTATCGGTTTGACTTGCAACGATTGGATATCTTTTCGAGACAATCGCACCAAATGTTTATTATCTGAATGCGCTGGTAGGCTCTCTTTGCCAAATAACTTCACACGCTTTATCAAAATTTCATCTTTGGTAAAAACGAGCAAATCACAGCGCAATATCATTTGGATAATTGGGGATACGGTCGTCGTAGTGATTCCTGTCCAACGATCCATTAGATGAAAGATTCTCGCCCACCCATATGACCAGCAACAAAAATAATGCGCAACGCCTGAGAATTTCATCCGCTCGAAGTAGTTTAATATTTCTTGATTTAATTGGTCTTCTTGATTCATAAATAAGTCGGTACGCATCGAATCCCTCATTTCACTATAGTTTAATAACTGTCCCAAAAACGCTCAAGCAAACGATAATAGTGTACATCTTTTCGGTCATCCACAAAGGGTAATTTTTCAGAAGGCTCTGATTTAAAGCCGTTTTTACGTAAAAATTCAAGTCTCGTTTCATCATCCTTCAAAGTATCTATCCAAACCTTTTTAGCATCTAATCGATAAAAGACATAACCCAGCATTTTCTCAAAGATTTCTTCAGTGTAACTTCGGGCAATCTCTTTATTTTCAAAATAATAATACAGACGGTATTCTTTATTTTTCGTTTTCATCAAGGGTTCAAAATGCACAAAACCAATCGTATTGAGAACAATGGCTGTAAACTCGCGATTTTTCATATAATGAGTGATTTTATTTTCATCAAAATCTAACGGTGCTTCAACTAAAGGAAATTGGCGCTGATCGTCTTCATTTTGATATTTGAACTGGCTATCTCTCACACGAATTGCGAATATATTTTGGTCAAGCAGTTTGGTTTGAATCAAATTTAATGCTTCCCACTGATTGCTTGGGCATTGAAATGGCACTGCTTGTTGAAAGTATTCACTCTTAGATAGTCGCAATAAATCTTCAATATCACCTTCGTGCCACAGACTGGCTTCTAATTCATGTAGCGAAGTATGTACATAAATCCCTCGTGAACCGGAAATCCCTCTTCTTTGCTTGATGGCTTGTTTCACAATGGCTAATTCCTGATTGATTTCCTCCTCCAGACTTTCATCGATTCCGGCTGTATGTTGACCTAACTCGAAATATATTTGCTCAGCCTTGTGCAACAATCTAATATTATCCAAAAATCTTTCCTCAGCCTCTGCCACCATCCGCTTATACTGAGAAAGGCGAATCATCGCACGCACCTTTGCTTCACTATCCTCTATTTGCTTTTGGACTTCTTGATAAAGTTTATTAGCCAAAAATAAATCTTGTTCTACTCCTTCGCCATACCAATAGAGTTCGGCTAATTGATATTTTGCTTCCGAATCACCTAACATACTCGCCTTTAACAAAAATGGATAAGCCTTTTTTAAGCGATGTTGTCGATAGTATAGGATACCTAAACGCGCCATCGCATTTGATAGTCCTTCTTTCGCCGCAACGGTGTAGTACTTGATGGCTTTTTTCTCATTCATATGTCGAAATCTCGGCAAATAGAATAAATCTCCGAGAAAATCCGCCGCTAACGGATCTGAAAGCAAATAGAGCTGATCACGAAAAGCTTTTTCCATGAATATAAATATTTCTTTAGGACAATACTGATTTTCATCCGAACAGTACAAACGACGCGCTACCTCATAGGGATTGGAATAATACAAGGTGTCATTGTCGTGATCTAATGCATTTTGTATTATCTGATAGGTTTTGGGATAATCCTTTTCATTCACAAAGCAACGAAACAACCACTGATAGGCCAATTCATTATCCATCCGTTCTCGATATTTTAGCTTAGGCATTCGATTGATTTCTTCTGCAGTCATATCTTCAATGTACATTACGTTTACCTGATTTCCGTTTTTTCTTTATTTTATCAAGTTTATAGCGGTTACACAATAAGCAATCCACAGAATTTTATTAAATTGTAACTGATTTTAGTTGCAAAATTCAGCAAAATCAATAAAAATATTATTGACAAAAATTCATTACTTTATTGGTAAATACTCATTAGCTTATATCTCATCACAATATTTAGTAACATTAATTTGTACGAGCATCAAGTAATAACTACAATTTAACTAGGAGGCTATACATATGAACAATACCATTCAATATAAAAGTTATGTTGGCAGTGTTTAGTTTTCTGAAGATGATAGCATTTTTTATGGCAAAGTCTTAGGTATACGTTCACTTATATCTTATGAAGGTGAAAATGTTAAAGAATTCATTGATGATTTTTACCAAGCCGTTGATGATTATCTTGCATTCTGACATTCAGAGAATATCCAACCAGAATTGTAGTGATCTAAAATAAATTTTAAAAGTATCACCTCCAGTATATTCCCTTCTAATTCAATGCGACTATTCCTCTTAATATGTTATAATTATGATGAAATTTGTTAAAGAAGGTGATGGAATGTCAGATGCACTCCCTGTCATTAGAGACACCATCGATCAATACATGCATAAACAAGAATTTGCTCGTGCTTTACATATGTTAAAAAGGCAAATTGTGTTGCATCCTGATGATTTTTCGTTAAAATATCGATACTTGCAAATCAGCACCATTTATCTGCAAAATTTTCTCAATCATCCTGAAGTTGTGCTCCAAATCATGACGAGTTTACCGTATTATGCTGCATTAAAACGAGAAGATTTTGACCATCCAGAACTTAAGGATACCATCAATAAAATTTGTCACTTGCTCCTACTGGTTGAAGCTGAGGATAAACGTGAATTTTTGAAGCAACTGTTTGAACCTTTTTCAAAATGGATGAACAACGAAGCTTTTTTACAAGTGAACGATGTAGAGGAAGTCAGAAAATTTGCAGCGATTCGGCGTTTATTGAAAAATTTACTTTTGCGCACAACGATTGATGAGTCAGGAAAGTGGATGCACACACTAGGTTTAGACTGGTTAACAGAAAGTGATATCAAACGAAACGGAACTCAAAAGCTGCCTCTTGCCCATCATTGTCTAAAAAAATACATTGGCTATATAAATCATGAGTATTATCGTTTGACCGAACTTGAGGATATCAAAACATTAAAAAGAATTGGCGAAGAATGTATCTCATTAACTGAACGAGTGCAGTCATTTTATGATATCAATCCTATCCCACAATACGCCTCTCAACTTTCAAATGTTCGCTATAATCTTATTCGCATGATTCCGGATTACTTTTCAAAAGAAGACTTTGAACAATTGAATTGGGAGGTCATTGTGCAAACCAAAGAAGAGTTGCAGCCCGTAATAGAAAAACGAGGAAATTTGAACGCCTATGCCTCTAGTCGTCGATTGTTACGTTGTCTTGAAAATGTTGAGAAATATGATTTAGTGCTTGGTGAGCTTTGTTATGGTGTGATGGAAAGTATGGATACCTTCCGTCCGCTTGGATTTAAACCCTTACTGCGATTTGTCAGATGTTGTTTGGCAAGCCAACAGGAATCTTTGGCAAAAAGCGAAATGGCATATACGCTAGAAAATAAAGAATTGACGAGTGAACCTGAAGAAATCCAACAACAAATTCACGAGATTATAAATGCTGAATGGTATCAAAACACCGCAATCATCGATACGAATCAAATGAAGCTAGATAAGATGAACTCTTTTCTTGCTTTTATCAATCAAAAATAATAATAGAGGCTGACCCAAAAGTATTTTAGCGAGATAATTAAAAAAAGAAATCCTTATGAAGAAATAAACAATCAATAAAAGACAAAGAGAATCCGAATGTTCAACTTGATTACACATAAAAAATCAACGATGAACGTTCGGATTATTTATCTACTCAATTTTTATTAGAGACTAATGGGTCAGCCCCTTATGTTTTATTTTATAATTATTACTCTTCTAACTCTTTTTCACGCATTTTAAGGTAGATATTTAGACATTGTAAAATCTGTGCTTGCTCATCCATAGCTACTTCACCAAAGTTTTCATGATTACTCTCTTGTGTCCATCGGCATAGAAAAGCGTGACCCTCACCTTTTTCTACACAAAAATAAGCTAAATGCTTAAATTCTGGAGTAAAAAAGATGTAAGAACAATAACATAATGGCACTTCTTCAGGTTCCGGATAGGTAATCTTCAATACAAATAGCGTATCATGTAATTTAATGACAGAAATTGGAACATCTTCTGGCGTATAAGGATTTTCGATTTCATTTTCAATAAACATATCATTTAATATTTGATACAATAATTCTTTATTACTCAAAACTGCTTTAATAAAGCCATCCTGTTTTTGGTAAAACACGGAAGGAATTAGTTTATGTTCAAACGGATAAAGCATATCTTTCATTATTTTGCCAGCCCTCTATACTATTTACTGTCCGACTGTCTTTGATATTAGTGAAAGTCTATCATTAATTTGAAATAAGATAAATATTTTCATTATCAAAGCAAATTTCGTCTGTATGATTATAAATCTGAATCATATCATTCATCTTTTGAATATAAAGACTTGTATTTGGATTACTCAACAACGCAAAATCTTTTACAGCTTTTCCTTCTAAAGCTTTACCACCATCCGTTAATTTCTCACCTGCATCTTGCAAGAATTCATCCACTTGTCCATCTTTCACTACAGGAATATTTCCAATCAGATTTCCCATGAACTTACTTGCAATACCCACACCTTTCATTACATTTGATTCTACAGACGTATTAGACATTTTTTCTAAATATATCGAACAATCTCCAAATAATTGACGATACTCAGCAGAAAGATTTTTGATTTTATTTTTTATCTCTTCAATATAGCTTTCTTTAAAGTTACCACTTAGCATAATTTCTAATAATGAAGCTAAAGAAAAAATATAAAGAGACAAGCGATAATATCTGAATGTTTTCTTAAGTTTATTCAAAGTCGATTGAACCATCGATTGGGCAACTAATAGATTTTTTGAAGTTATCATCTCATCAAGTTGTTTTTTATAGAAATTTACATTTTTTCGAGCAGTTCTTTGAATATCCAACACCATTTTATGATTGCCAGCAATAAAATGTTCATTATCCCAATTCGATTTATATTTTTGAATAATATCAAGCAATTGTTCTACATCTGCTTCGATTTCTGACTCTTTTTCTGTTTCTAAAAAACTTAAAATTTGCTTACTAGTTTCAGAAATTGTTTTGATTTCTTTTTCAACTGAATATAGTGCTACTGCCATCATCATCATTGCTGGATTTACTGAAGTTGCTGTTGTAATCGTATTTGTAACTGATAAATCACTTACTGCTTGGAATTGAGCAAATCGTGATCCCCCTTCAGCAGTTTTCAAAGCACCCCAGAAATTACCATTTTTCGCTAACTTTAGTGAATCGCCAACTTGAGCATTTGCTAATCGATATATTCCGTCTGTTGGCAAACTCATTGTCTGCGTAATTGTGTTAAACGTAGGAACCATCGAAGCTATACTTGCTCCCATAACGGACAATTCACTTAATGGCATACTAATTGTATTTGTCTCATTTATTTTTTCTTTTGATTCTGTTAATAATGACTCAGTTATGCTTACTAAATCTTGTGCTTCGTTTACATTTTGAACCTCATTATTTAAATTAATGACATCACCCATCGCATTTCCTCCCAATACTATTTATTCTCTACCTGCCATTTGCCATCGATTTTTTGATGGAAATTTTCGGATAGATTTGGATTTTCAAAGATTGGAATCATCGTATCAAAACCATGTGCCAATGTTTGCTTTTCTAATTCATCAC
>JAEWFE010000019.1 GCA_023389005.1 Bacillota bacterium | reverse complement strand
CATCAAAGCAGCATTTCCCACAACCATCTGAATCGCAAGTGCTTCACCGAATGCACGTGCCATTCCGAAAACAACAGCCGTCAAAATTCCTGGCACAGCTGAACGTAACACCACTTTGTAAATGGTTTGAAATCTAGTGGCCCCCAATGCTAAGGAAGCTTCACGGTAATGACGCGGAACTGCTTTTAAGGCATCTACAGTCATGGTTGTAACTGTTGGCAAAATCATGACAAATAAAACAAACGTTCCTGCTAAAATACCAAAACCAGTCCCACCAAAGACCGAACGCACAGCCGGTACAATCACTGATAGACCAATAAAACCATAAACTACTGATGGAATTCCTACCAATAACTCAATAACTGGTTGCAAAATCTTTTGTCCTTGTTTTGGTGAGATTTCAACCATAAACACTGCTGCACCAATAGCAAATGGTGTAGCGATAATTGCAGAAAGGAAAGTAACTAAAAACGATCCTAAAATCATTGGCAAGGCTCCAACTTTTGGCTGACCATTGGCCCCTAACTCACTTGGATTCCATTCTTTTCCAAATAAAAAGTCAAAAACATTCACTTTATCTACAAAGAAAGTGGCCAGTCCTTTACTTGCTACAAAATAAAAGATTGATAGCACAACCAATACGATAATCGCGATACAAACAAAACTGATGAACTTACCACGTTGTTCCATTCTTGCCCTTTTAGATTTTTTCATTAAAACTTCTTTCATATCTTCCAAGAGGTCATCCCCCATTTCTATTCTATGCTTTCAGTTTAACGATTGAATATCAATTTTCGATAAATCTTATGTTAATTTTAAGCAAAGATTGTAAATTTTTTGTAAAGGCTACTGAATCACATTGCCTTGCCAATCACGCTTCACTTGCATATCAGTAATTGCAATATAGCCTAATTTGGCAACAATCTCTTTTTGGACTTTATCAGAAAGAACATAGTCTAAGAATTTTTTCGTTAACTCGGTAGGTTGTCCCTTGGTATACATATGTTCATAAGACCAAATCATCCACTTATTGGTTTTAACATTGTCATCATTTGGCACAACACCATCAATTGATAAAGTAGCCACATCTTTTGTCACATATGAAAAGGCAACATAGCTAATTGCCCCGGGTGTATCTGCAACAATTTGGCGAACAGTACCACTAGAATCTTGCTCTTGTGCCGCTTTTGGTTCTTTACCATTTAACACCCAACGTTCAAATGTCCCACGTGTCCCGCTACCAGAAGCACGATTTAAGATTACGACATCCACATCATTACCCCCGACTTGCTTCCAATTGGTAATTTCTCCGGTAAAGATTTTTTGTAAATTCTCCATTGAAATATTTTTTACACCAACTTTTTTATTTACAATTGGTGTGATACCCACAACGGCAACTTGATGATCGACTAATTTTTTCGCATCAATCCCACTTTTTTCTTCAGCAAATACATCTGAGTTACCAATGTTAACTGCACCAGACTGCACTTGACTTAAGCCAGTACCACTCCCTCCACCTTGGACGTTCACAAATTGTCCCGGATGAATATTTTGATACTCTTCAGCGACGGTCTCTACTAATGGTTGTAACGCCGTGGAACCAACCGCTGTGATTGATTGTCCTTTATCCACCCATTTACTACATCCTGTCAATAATACAATCGACAAAATACTCGTTAAGAATATTGTCATTTTCTTCATACTAAAAATATCTCCTTAAAATATATCATTCATTTTTCATGTATGTATGAATTTAGCACATACATTTTTATTTTAACATGGAAAAATTCATAGGAAAATACTTACCTTGAATTAAAATAAAAACAATAAAAAAGAACCCAGCTTATCACTGAGCTCTTCAAATAAACTAAATTTTTAAGAATCGACGCATTGAAATCACTGAACCTAATGCACCGATTAAAATACCAATTCCTACTAGCAATAGCATAATTTGAATTGAGAATGTTTCTGGTGTCAATAAACGATAACTTGCACCTAAAATTTGTGGTTGATTTAAAACTCGATAAGCAGCTTTATAACCAAAGAAGATGATCAAGCACGGTAAAATCGAACCAATCACGCCAATCCAAGCACCTTCTAGGAAAAATGGCCAACGAATATACCCATTTTTGGCACCCACTAAACGCATAATTTGAATTTCACGTTGACGAGACATAATCGTGATACGGATGGTATTTGAAATTAAAAATACGGCAACAAATACTAATAATACCGCAGCACCTAAGCCCCAAGTACGCATTCCTTTAGTGATTTTTAAAATTTTATCAGAGGCTAAACCACCATAATCTGCACGGTGTACATTTTTTAACTTTGCAGCTTGTTTGGCAATTTTTTTGATGGTTTGTGGATTTTTGGCTTTTACAATGAAATTATCATAAAGCGGATTACTATCGCCTTCAAACATGGACCATACAGAACCCATGCTTTCTTCTAATTTTTTTAACTCTTCATCTTTACTTGAAAATTCCACAGACTTCACATTTGGCAAATCTTCAAGTTCTTTTTTTAATTTATCAATATCTTCTTGATTTGTACCAATATCAACTAAGACTGAAATATCCACATTGTTTTCGATGTCTTCAGCTAATTTGGTTGCATTCATAATTAATGCTAAAAAGATTCCAAGTAAGGTTAAACTGATTGCTACAGCCGTCGCCGAAGCAACAGTCATCCAACCATTACGCTTTAAACTCTTTAAACTTTCCAATAAATGGCGGAAAAATGTTCTAATCATCGTAGCCATACTCTCCTTCCACTTGGTCACGCATGATGCGACCATTTTCAATCGCAATGACTCGATGACGAATCGTATTTACAATTGTACTATTATGGGTAGCCATTACTACAGTTGTACCTTGTGCATTAATACGTTCCAATAATTTCATAATTTCCCATGAATTTTCTGGGTCTAAGTTACCAGTTGGTTCATCAGCAATTAAAACTTTGGGCATATTAACAATCGCTCGAGCAATTGAAACACGTTGTTGTTCCCCACCAGATAGTTCGCTTGGGAATACACGGACCTTATGTTTCAAACCAACTAAGTCTAAAACTTCCATTACGCGTTTACGAATTTCACGAGGTTTTTTTCCAATTACTTGCATGGCATAGGCAACATTTTCATAGACCGTTTTCTTAGGCAATAATTTATAATCTTGGAAAACGACACCAATTTCTCGACGTAAATAAGGCACTTCGCGATTTTTAATTTTTAATAAATCATAACCAGCTACTTGTAATAAACCTTTTGTAGCTTTTTCTTCACGGTACATCAATTTGATAAAAGTAGATTTACCCGCTCCAGACGGGCCAACTACATATACAAACTCACCTTGGTCAATGCTTACAGAAACATTACGAATGGCGGTTGTACCGTTTGGATATTTCTTCATAACATCCTTCATTTCTATCATGTGAATCTCTCCAAATCTTCATTCATACTGAAACATTATAACATGTCTTTGTTGCAAATTGCTTTCATTAAGTTACATTTTCATTTCATTACAATAACTTTTATTCAGATTTTTGATTCAAGCGATATTTTAAGTAAGCATCAATGAAACCATCCAAATCGCCATCCATCACTGCTTGTACATTACCTGTCTCATAATTGGTGCGATGATCTTTTACCATAGAGTATGGATGGAAAACATAAGAACGAATTTGACTTCCCCAACCAATCTCCATTTGCTCTCCTCTTAAGGCTAATGCTTCTTGCTCTTGTTTTTCTAATTCTAATTGATAGAGTTTGGCTTTTAACATACTCATCGCTTGTTCTCTATTTTTTAACTGTGAACGCTGGGTTTGACACGAAACTACAATTCCTGTTGGTAAATGCGTAATACGTACTGCCGATTCGGTTTTGTTGATATGTTGTCCACCGGCACCACTTGCTCTGAAAGTATCGATTTTCAATTCATCCGGACTAATCTCAATATCAATCGTATCATCTAACTCTGGCATAATATCAACAGAACAAAAAGAAGTATGACGGCGTTTAGCTGAATCAAATGGCGAAATCCGTACCAAACGATGAACACCTTTTTCTGATTTTAAATAACCATAAGCAT
>JAEWFE010000073.1 GCA_023389005.1 Bacillota bacterium | reverse complement strand
AAAAACGGCGAAGGTAAACTAGGTAAAGTCGATGAAAACGGAAATCCTGTACCTAACGCTGAGTTCGAGGTTAAGAACGTAACAACAGGCGAAAAAAGAACGTTAACAACCAACGAACACGGTGAGTTTAACGTTGAGTACCCTGATGGCACTGTATTAGAAATGCGTGAAACAAAAGCACCACATGGTTTTTATCGTGACCAACAAGTAAAAAGGGTAACCATTCAAGCAAATCAGACAGCTAACGTATCCTTCACCAACATCCACCAAAAAGGTAAGCTAATCCTAACCAAAGGGGACGTTGAGACAGGGGGTACTCCACAGGGTAACGCAGTACTTGACAATGCAGTATACGCACTATACAAGGCTGACGGTACTTTCGTACAAAATATTACCTTTAGTGGACGCACAGGCGTTGCAACTAACTTAGATTTAGGTGCGTATTACCTACAAGAAGTCAAAGCACCTACTGGTTATGCATTAGACACACGTAGAATTGATGTAAACATTCCATATGCAGGTCAAGACGTTAAAATTAGCGTAACAGACAAAACTGTAACGGACAAAGTCATCAAAGGTTCGATTAAGGGTTGGAAGTTTGGCAATAAGAACCTAATTGATAAGGACGTTGACTTATCAAACGGTAATGGAAACATCAAAAATCCATTACAAGGTGTTGAAATCACTGCACGTTCCTACACAACAGGCATTGAGTACAAGGCTGTAACAGATAACAATGGGTACTTCGAGATTAACAACTTACCTTACGACAAATATCAGTTAATAGAGTCCAAGGGTAAAGAAGGATACCGTTTAATCATGCCATTTGACTTTGAAATTCGCACTGATGGTGTAGTTCATCAGTATCTACTAGAGGACAAAGTCATTGAGAACAAGATTAAAATCGTCAAGATTGATGCTGATACAGGTCGTACCATACCTATTGCCGGTGTACAGTTCAAGATTTACGACAAGGTCAAAGGTGCATACATTAGTATGTTGAAACCAAATTCAGACCAAAAATCAGAAATCTTTGAAACCAACGCTGAGGGGTACTTATTAACTAGTGATACTTTACTTTACGGTAAAGACCGTTATCGTTTAGAGGAAGTGCAAGCACCTTATCGTTATACTAAGGGTGAGCCGATTACATTCTCTGTTGACTCTAAAGGAAACGCTGAAATCTTAGTAGTAGACTATGCTAATGAGGAACAAATGGGTAAAGTCATCTTAAACAAGACGGTTGAAAAACCTGTTGGTTTAGTAGACAAATCATCTTCATTAGGTAACTACAAGCAAATTACTTTTGAGCAACAAAGCGGTCAAGGGTTCGAATTCAAGATTAGAGCAGCTGAGGACATTGTCAAGCCTGAGGGTACTCTAGTCTACCACAAGGGTGATTTCATCAAACAGACTACTGAGGACAAAGGATTTATTCCTGACGGTTCTGAACAAGATGAAGTAATCACTACGGACGTGAACGGACGAGCGGTTTCTTATCCTAAAGTGCACAAAACTAAATAAATATATCATTATTGATAAATAAACGTTGTAAGTAGTATAATGTAATTGTAAAATTGTTCTAAAACACATATATATTTCGTAATTATACATGTTTTTATACCATGTGTAAGTACATAAAATTTAATAGATATCTATAAAACGGAGTGAATATACTTATGAAAAGTAGTAAAGGACTGCTCATGTCGACAGGCTTGTTAGGGGTACTCGTAATTGTACTAGCCACTTGGGGTATATATAAAGTAATAGTCCCCAAAACAGAAGTAGACAAAACGGTTACGACTCAAGAGAAACAGGTTACTGAAAAGAACAGTAATAAAGAGAAAATAAACTCCAATAATACACCTAAGTTTCAGGATGAGCGTATGATAGAATACCCTCTGGGAGGGCAAGGAGCACTTGAACATATATCGGTTGGAAGATTGTTTGATGACGGAAACTTACTTTACAAGGACTTACAAGCCGATGATGAACATGAACCTAAATACCAAAGTACTTTAGACTCAATTGTCAATGATATCGACATTGATTATTGGTGCTTATCACCTGGAGAATTTAGATGGTTAGTAAAGAATTACTTCACTATACCGTCATGTTCTTATTCTTCAGACGATTTCAGGAAAGATGGAGCAACGATAACCTATGAAGTAAACGATGGATATTCTGTTGAAGAGGCAGATTCCGAATTTAGACAGTTCATAGATGACACAGGAATACGACTAGCACGTAGGGCATTTCTAGCTACCGATAATAAAACTTATGAAAGTACGTATAATATCACATTTAAGTTACATTACAAGGGTTAGATACTTATAAAACAATCAAAATTTAGCAATTATTGCTTTAATAACTGTAATATATAGTGATTATAGCTTATAGTACACAATGACAATCAATATTACTTAGTAGACATCCCTTAGTCATTTCGATAATAAATGTTCATATATGTTATATTAGAGATTTTACGTAAAAAAATAGTAAGGATTAGGTGTTAAAAATGGGAAATAACAACGATCATCAAGCGGATAATTTTAATGATTTATCAAGACGTAAAAAAAATAATTTAAACCAAAATAAAGGGTTAAAGATTGCTGTAATATCTATATGGGTACTCGCCCTACTAGGGGTAGTAGCATTTGGAGGAATTAAATACTACCAATATGTACATCGAAACGATGCTAAATTATCAGTAAAGGGTACTAAAGTGGATGACTTACTAACTAAAGGGTATAGGGAGAAGCATTTAGATGATTTACGTACTTATTTAAAAGAGTACTTTAGTGATGAAGAAACAGAGGAAATTCTAGAACCAGTAAAATTAGCTAAAACCAAATCTAAATTTGATTATGCTGAAGGACAAGCTAGACTGCATACACAAGGAATGGCTAAAAAAGCTATTTCAGACAATGAACTTGTTCAAGGTCGTGAGTACAAAGACCTTTATGACAAATACAAGGGATTACAAACATATGTAGTAATTCGTGTTAGTGATACAACAATTGACGAGTACAAACACGAAATTGTTGAGCTATTAAATGTTTGTAATAAGAAACGTATACGATTATTCTTAGCAGCAGACCAAACGCAAGAGTTTTCGGCTATGTTAGATATGTTAGGACAGTCTGAAAGTATGGATGAACTCAATGAAAGTGGCTTTGACGGAATGTCATTACATGGTTTCTACTTAAAAAACAATAAAGTACAAGGAAATGTAATCTACTCACTAGATGAAATTCCATCTTTAATCAAAACAATTAAGAATACAAAATAAACAAACGGGGAGTACATCTATTCAGTTAGGGTACTCTCTATTTGTTTGTAGTTACATCATTATGACAATGCTCATAAAGAAAAAAATGCAAACCGTTCAAGTCAAAATAATAGCGTCAAAAATAGGTATTAAACCTTCAAATATGATATTACTTTTAATTTTAGCTTTCACTGTTTTACCTTCGTTAGTTGTTGTAGTATATGTGAGAAAACAAAGTAAAAAAGAGTAGCGAAGTCCATAATAACGTATTTAAATAGCATACTAACTGTAAAAAACTTTTGACTAATTTCTTTGAATACTTTAAAAAAATCTAGAAAAACATTATGAACGATACTTTTTCAAATTTTTGCTGAGTGTGTTGGGGTACTCCTAACTTATATTTCGTTATATAAACTATGATTTATTTACAAATTTGATTTTCCCTCTCCCCTACGTTTAAATGCTTCTAAAAAGTTATAAATAAGTACATCAAACTCCCCTTCTCTATCGTCCAACAATTTTTTCATTTTATAACATAAAACATATTTATGAAACTAAAAAATGTAGATATCAGATTTATTTTTTGAGTTAAAAACTATAAAACCATTATTAACATGAAATTTTTTATCCAAAATTTATTCTAAATTATTTTCTCAATCATACCTAAATAATTTAATATGATACATTCCAAAAGTTATATAGCTATTATTAGTCATTTAAACAACATGTAAACCTGTACAGGAAAATAATAAACCAGTACAGTTGTCTATCCTACTATCTAGAAGTACTCTTCAATACTCCCATAATCTGTTTTATCACAATCACACATAAGAAAAAAGAGAATACTTCTGCCTATAAGTTGAAAAACTCCAATTATAAAATTGTTAGCAGTGAAAAGGGATTATTTCAATAGGGTATACTCTATTGAAATAACCTTAAATTCTAACAAAACGGCTTTTCTAACGTTTCAATAGAGTTTTTCAAAATTAATATTGGAGGATGACAATGGCAAAAGTAGGATATGCTAGAGTTAGCAGTAATATTCAATCTTTAGAACGTCAATTAATTGCATTAAAACATTGTTCTAAGGTATTCAAAGAAAAAGCTAGTGGAAAAAACACTAATAGAGAGCAGTTAAACGCTATGATTAATTACTTGAGAGAAGGAGACATTGTTGTAATCACTGAATTGGATCGTTTAGGGAGAAATAACGATGATTTAACAGAGATTATTGCAACAATACGACAAAAAGGTGCAACCTTAGAAATTTTATCCTTCCCTACCTTTTCAGGTGTAGAAGATACAAATCTAAGAGGACTATTAAACAATCTTATTCTCGAGATATACAAATATCAAGCTGAAAATGAACGTAAAAGAATTAGAGAAAGACAGTCACAAGGAATAGAAATTGCTAAACAAAACGGCAAATATACTGGAAGAAAGCCAAAATTTTCTGACTTTAACGATGTAAATTTACGACATGCTTTAGATTTATACATATCCGGTTCTTATAGTATGAATACTGTTAGTAAAATGACTGGAATTTCAGTTAGTACATTTAGTAGATATTTTAAAAAGTATAAAGAACACAATCCCACGTAATAAACCTTCATCTTCCCCTTTTCTTACTTTAAATACCTTCTCTATTTAATAAACAAGGCATATTTTAAGATATGCCTTATCTATTATGATTTCTCTTTTCTTTATACAAAGATAATTTTTTTAACACAGAAGATATTTTGAACACAACCTAAGTAAATCATATACATAACATTGATTTTATCATTCATCTAGTACTTTGTAGACAAGGGTACTCTTTTTTATTTTTGAATACTAAACTATACGAAGTAATGTCAGTTGGTTTTAACAATATATACAACAATAAAAATTTTTAAACTCTCCTTTAGTAGTTGTATATATGCAGACAAGATAATATTACTTTATTATGATAATCATTAACTGACATATTAATACAAAAAACTAAAAACGTTATGTTAATCAAACTGTTTTTAAAAATTCAAACTTTTTTACCATATAACGAGAGTAATACTTTGTTAGACAATACGAGATATTAATAACTCTTAATAGACTTAGGAAACTAAGGGGGAGGTAGGTTTAATGAGAAAATGTGTGATATACCTATATAATTTATAATGAGATTTGTTCTTTGTACCAGCATATATTCTATTGAACGAAGCATATTTGTGATATATAATTGTATATGTTTGAGAGACGTAGTTAAACCGATAAATAAACAGCTAATACATATCTTTTTTACTATCTAACTCATTATTTTATTTAGAAAATATTTTTCTAAATATAAATGTACTTCGTTATGTTTATGATAAACTGACAATTCATTTTTGTACACTATTGAGAGATGTAGATAAAGAGAAAATCGAACCCTATAAATATATTAGCGAACAGAGAATTAAATAATTTTTATTTATACCAAACTACGAATTCAATTAACCAAATTGCTTAGGAGAATTATTTTGGGATATAAAGAACGTAATTTACTTGTGATTAACGATTTAATTAAGCTGTTAAACTATAAAAAATCTAATAGATTGAAGGAAAAGATATACAGTTACCTATTTGTCTTCATGCGGTACTCAAATATTGATATAGATATACCTGAAAACATTCCTTTAGATAAAAGTTTATCTGTTAAGGACTCCAATGAGCGTATCATTAGCTATCTTCGCATAACTCCAAAACAAGTTGAAAAACTAGGACTAGAAACTCTAAGACCTGATTCCAATCGTAGAAGACAACAAAGATACAAGCAGCAGCATCTAGGCACTTCATCTTACAGCCAATACAGAGAGCAACTGGCAATCAGGAGACAGGAATTATATAGATTTTATTTAGAACAAAAAAGTTTAGGTATTAGTACAACGAAAATAGCTAAACAACTAGGAATATCTCGAAGCAGACTGTATCAAATCATTCATTCAGAACAAGGGGAAATCGATTAATGAAATTACTAACAATAGAAAATTCAGATAGAATTGAAATATGCAATACAGATTACAGAAATGTATTATTAAAGACTGAACTAAATACAGACTTAATCATAGTTGATCCGCCATATAACATTAATATAAACAATTTAGAATGGGATAACAATTTTGACTACGAAGAATTATTTGTGGTACTCAAGAGTATTCTATCGCCTAACGGAACTATATTACTCTTTGGACCGCCACAAAATCTTCGTACATATTTAGAATTGATTGATACTTATAATTTTGAATTACAAGATTTATTAATATGGCAGAAACCTAATGTCATCCCCTCATCCATTAGAACAAAAGGATATACAACAAAATCAAGAGAATACATCTTTTATATCACTAATAAAGGTGCGAAACCATTTTTTAATCTCTCTCCTTTCGAGGCATACCATGACGGAATATATAAGTATCCGAGAGTGACCGCTAAAGAACGTGTCCATGTTTGTCAAAAACCTAAATCTTTAATCGAAGACCTAATGTTACGACATTCTAAACCAAATGATTTAGTTGTTGATTTATTTTTAGGTAGTGGTGTATCTGCCTTTACAGCAAAGAAACTTAAAAGACGTTTTATTGGCTATGAAAAGGATGTAGAAACATTTAAAAGTATCAAAAAACGACTATTTAACGCTTATTATACCTAAATTATTCAAACCATTTAACAATATCTTATAAGTAAACATTTTATATAATTATTTGTATAACATTTTATGATATCAAACACTTAAAATAACTATATAAAACAAATTTAAAAAGAATATATTAATGTCGATAGTATAAACTATTTTGCATTAATATATTCTCTTTTTGTTTTTTATACCACGTTTTTCTACTCTATAATTCCATTTTTATTTTAATAAACTTTTATTTTTCACATCATATTTTTTCCTGTCAAATACTACACAAAAATTTTTTATATTTTCACTCCAAATTCCCTAGTAATGATACCGTATATTGTTTGTTTCACAAAACTGCATTATGGGTATATGAAAAGATAAACAAGGACCTAATAAGTGTCACCGGAAACGAAAGTAATTTCCATTCACACATATTCACCGTAACGTTCCTTGAGTGCACACTTACTAGGTTTATTGTTTGTCTAATCAAATAAGACCTATAAAGGAGCGGATAATAATGGTTGAAGCTATATTAACTCTTATTGCCAACTGCAGTCAGAAAGAAATAGAACAAGTCATGAATAGTGTAAACAGTATGATGAATAGACAAACAGAAGATGAACACTACATGAATAAAAAACAAGTTTGTCAGTACCTAAATAAATGTAATAACACAGTAACCAAATACATGAAAATGGGTTTACCATATTTAAAAATTAATAAATCTTACCTTTTTAATAAAAATGAGATTGATGAATGGCTTGCATCTAAAAATATATAGAACGAAACCTTCATAAAAAACAAAAACTTATATTCATTATAACAGGAGGGAAATATTATGAAAAAACATATTAAAAAAACGAAATATGGAACTTATCAAGTTCGTATGAGATACCCTAAAGATGTTTTACCTTACTTAGGTACATCATCTAAGGAGTTTAATAAATCTTTTAAAACAGCTATGGAAGCTAGAAAAACAGTTAATAAGTTGCTTGAAAATTTTAATAGTATCAGAACACGCTATATATCTACAGATAACACTCCGGATGACACTGTAGTATACTTTGCTGATTTTTACCATAATAAATGGCTGCCTATGTATAAACAAGGATATTTTCTTACTGGACGGAAACAATTAGCTCATTCGACCATTAATGCCACTATGGATATTGTTAAAACTAGACTACTACCTAAATTTGGAGATAAAACAATTGAGTACTTAAATAATAATATTCCATACGTACTTGAAATAATGGTAGACGAGGCTAGTCAATACGTTAATTTTGGAACTGTTCGGAGTTACTTCTTAAATATTATGGATTACGCAGAAGAATTAGAAGTAATATCTACAAATAACTTAAGAAAACCTATCAGTAAAATAAAAGAGGAAAAAAAGATACGAGCACACCAAGAACAAACGGAAGAAGAAAAGTATCTTTCTGAACAACAATTATTAAATGTCATCCAAACAATAGAGACAGAGTATAAAAACAATAATTTTAAACAACAAGACTATGTTATGTTCTGGGTACTCCTAACCCTTGCACTTAGAAAATCCGAGTTATACGCTTTAAGATGGAAAGACATTGATTTTACAAACAATATTATTCATGTGGAAAAATCCTTAGATAAAATGGGTAACTTAAAAAATACTAAAGGAAACAAGCGTACAGACTATAAAATAGACACAAAGTTAGCAAAGCTATTGAAGGAATGGAAAGAAGAACAAAAATTACAACTAGATGTACTTGGTATTGATCAAGGTGATACACAATTTCTTTTTACCTATACTAATTCTGAAAACAAACCAAATTGTCCATTATATATTGATTACCTTAATAACATATTCAAGAAGCTAAGAAAATCGCATCCTTCACTACCAAATATAAACCCTCACAAATTTAGACATACAGCAGCTACACTAGCTATGAGAAAAGGACGTAGCATAGCTGATATTTCAGAAGGATTAACCCATTCTGATACTCGTATAACTCAAGTATATTTGAATGCTAACAATGTTATTAAAAACCCACTAGGAGCATATGTACTAGACCGTATAAACGACTAACCTGTGGCAAATATGTGGGAAGTTTGTGGGAAGAATACAAAAAGACTCTTGAAGGATACCCTCCAAGAGTCCGATAAATCCCATGAAATAAGGATTTTAACGTTTTGAGAATTGAGATGCTTTACGCGCTTTCTTAAGACCTGGTTTTTTACGTTCAACCATACGTGCGTCACGAGTAAGTAAACCAGCACGTTTTAAAGCTAAACGGAAATCAGGATCTACTTGTAACAATGCACGTGCGATACCATGACGGATTGCACCTGATTGTCCAGCGTAACCACCACCATTTACGTTTACGAATACATCGTAAGCGCCTTTTGTTTCAGTTACAGCAAATGGTTGGTTGATTACTTCACGCAAGTCAGCGTGTGGAATATATTCTTCAACATCTTTTTTATTAACAGTAATTTTTCCAGTACCTGGTACCAAACGTACGCGAGCTACTGCATTTTTACGACGGCCAGTGCCGATATATTGTGCTTGAGCCAATGAAATTCCCTCCTATTAAATTAAGTTAGTGATATCTAGTACTTCTGGTTGTTGCGCAGCATGTGGATGTTCAGCACCTGCATAAACATGTAATTTCATGCCTTGTTTGCGACCTAAAGTGTTCTTAGGTAACATACCTTTAATAGAAGTTTCAACTAAACGACGAGAGTTTTTCGCACGTAATTCACCAGCAGTGATTGATTTTAATCCTCCTGGGTAGTTTGAATGACGGTAATAAACTTTGTCAGTTGCTTTTTTACCAGTTAATTTCACTTGATCAGCATTGATAACAATTACAAAATCACCTGTATCCACATGAGGTGTGAATGTTGGTTTATTTTTACCACGTAAGATTGAAGCTACTACAGTTGAAAGACGTCCTAAAGGAACATCAGTAGCATCGATGACATACCATTTACGTTCTACTTCGCCAGCTTTGGCCATATATGTTGTACGCACTTTTATTTTCCTCCAATTCGATTTGAATGTTTGACATACACTTGAGTTTCCGGGGCTCTCGTGGGGCAAACAATACCATTTAATATAATATCGATAAAAGCAAGCCTTGTCAACAAAAAGTCTACGAAAAAATGAAAAAAACAGCTGTTACGAACAATATTTTTCAGAAAATCCCATTTGAAGCATTCAAACAAATAGATTTGCCGTATACATAGTAGAAAAAAATTTTGTTGTCCATTCATTTTCTATCAGATAGGTTTGAATAATTATTTCTATACAAAAAAAATGCATAAAAATGCGAACAAGCAACGATTGTAAGCGAAATCTAAATAACTTTCTCATAAACACACCTGTACAATTTATACACAAAACTGATTATTTTTCAGGAGTTTTTGCATAAATATTTAATTTTATGCTTGATTTGTGCAAGTTTATTTGTTAAGATAAGTCACGTGATGAAGTTCAATGATGAAAGGAAAGAAATGAATATGAGAGAAAAATTAGTTTTAGCTTATTCTGGAGGGTTAGATACCTCTGTTTCAATTAAATGGTTATCAGATGCGGGCTATGATGTGGTGGCTTGCTGCTTAGATGTTGGTGAGAAAAAAGATATCGAAGCCATTAAAGAAAAAGCCTTACAAGTCGGTGCAGTGGAATCTTATGCGATCGATGCTAAAGAAGAATTTGCCGAAGAGTTTGCCTTGATTGCTTTACAAGGAAATACCTTCTATGAAAATTCTTATCCATTAGTCTCTGCACTCTCTCGTCCATTGATTTCGAAAAAATTAGTGGAATTAGCACATCAAGTTGGGGCAACGACTGTAGCACATGGTTGTACAGGTAAAGGAAATGACCAAGTACGTTTTGAAGTGGCCATTCAGTCTTTAGATCCTAGCTTGAAAGTCGTGGCGCCTGTTCGTGAATGGAAGTGGTCGCGTGAAGAAGAAATCGAATACGCAGAAAAAAACAATATTCCAATCCCAATGAATCTTGACAACCCTTATTCAATCGACCAAAACTTATGGGGACGCGCTTGTGAATGTGGCGTGTTAGAAGATCCATGGGCTGCTCCACCAAAAGGGGCTTATGCATTAACTAAAGAATTAGAGGATACACCAGATACACCTACTGTGATTGAAATTACTTTTGAGCAAGGTAAACCAGTTGCTCTAGATGGCAAAGCGTACAGCCTAGCAGAATTAATCATGGAATTAAACCATATCGCAGGTGAGCATGGTGTAGGTAGAATTGACCATATCGAAAACCGTCTTGTTGGGATTAAATCTCGTGAAGTTTACGAATGTCCTGCTGCCTTAACTTTAATGAAAGCTCATAAGGAATTAGAAGATTTAGTATTTGTTCGTGAATTGGCCCACTTCAAACCAATCGTGGAACAACAACTAGCACAAGTTATCTATGACGGACTATGGTTCAACCCATTAACTGATGCCTTAAAAGCCTTCATCAAGAGCACCCAGGCCTATGTGAACGGTGTGGTCCGTGTGAAATTATTCAAAGGAAACATCATTGTTGAAGGACGTAAATCAGCGAATAGTTTATATGACGAAAACTTAGCGACTTACACTTCAGCCGATACCTTTGACCAACATGCAGCGATTGGATTTATCAAACTTTGGGGACTACCAAGTAAAGTCCATGCTGAAGTACAAGCAAGTTTAGACAAATAATGATTTTATCCCCTGCCTCGTATTATGCCAGGTGGGGGTTGTTTTTTAGAAAGGATGAAGAAAATGGCGAAATTATGGGGCGGTCGATTTGACGGGAAAAATGAAGCCTGGATTGATGCTTTTGGCGCGTCGATTCCATTTGACCAAAAATTAGCCAAGCAAGATTTGATTGGTAGTTTGGCCCATGTGAAAATGTTGATACATACTGGGATTTTAACGAAAAATGAAGGCGAGCAAATCATCGCAGGTCTTGAAGCTTTACAGGAAAAATTGGCCAAAAATGAGCTGACCTTTACCATCGAAAATGAAGATATCCACTTAAATATGGAGACTTTTTTACATCAAGAAATTGGCCCAGTGGCGGGAAAATTGCATACTGCGCGCAGTCGTAATGACCAAGTGGCGACCGATATGCATCTTTATCTTAAAGAGGTACTTACTGAAGTTGTGGCAAAAATCCATCATTTCCGTGAAGTATTGGTTGAAAAAGCGCAAGAACACATCGAAACCATCGCACCAGGTTACACTCACCTTCAGCATGCCCAACCGATTTCTTTTGGGCATCATTTAATGGCGTATTATCAAATGTTAACGCGTGATGAACAACGCTTTACTGAAAATATGCAACGTGCAGATATTTCACCACTTGGGGCTGCGGCTTTAGCGGGGACCACCTTCCCAATTGACCGCGAATTTTCTGCCAAGGAATTAGGCTTTTCACAAGTGTATCAAAATAGCTTGGATGCAGTGAGTGATCGTGATTTTATCTTAGAATTTTTAAGTAATGCTTCAATTTTAATGATGCACTTGTCCCGTTTTTGTGAGGAAATCATTTTATGGTGCAGTCATGAATATCAATTTGTGGAGCTAACCGATACTTTTTCAACGGGTAGTTCGATTATGCCGCAAAAGAAAAATCCGGATATGGCCGAATTAATTCGTGGAAAAACAGGACGCGTCTACGGAGATTTATTTGGTTTATTGACCGTGATGAAAGGCTTGCCGCTTGCGTATAATAAAGATTTGCAAGAAGATAAAGAGGGCATGTTTGATACAGCCGAAACGATTTTGACCAGTCTAGATATTATGAGTGGTATGATTGCGACGATGAAAGTCAATAAGGAACGGATGCTAGAATCTACGCAAAAAGATTTTTCCAACGCAACGGAATTAGCCGATTATCTAGCAAGCAAGGGGCTACCATTTAGACAAGCGCACGAAATCGTTGGTAAATTGGTCTTACAATGCATTCAAAATGGCCACTATTTGCAAGATATTCCTTTAGAGGCGTACCAAGCGATTACCCCATTGATTGAGGAAGATATTTACGAAAAACTAGATTCTTATACTGCTGTCAAACGCCGACATTCACTGGGCGGTACTGGCTTTGAACAAGTCCAAAAACAAATTGATACAGCCAAAGCGCAACTTTAATTCTCAGACAAATGAAAACGAACCTCCTCAGCTGGAAAATATCAGCGAGTAGGTTCGTTTTTTGGTATTTGATAAATAAAGCGATAGTAACCACAGGCTAAAACGAGTGCGAAACCTTCCATGGATTCTGCCAACAAAATAGGGACAAATTTTAATAATAATCCAGCTACCAAACTCCCTAATGGAATCATAATGGATATCAGACTTTCAGTAAGCATCGATACGCGTCCAAGATAGGCTGATTCAATACTTTGCTGCTCTAGGGTGACAAAAACAATATTCATCATACTCATGGTCAAGCTACTCATGAAAAACAAGGACAAACTGACTATCGGCTGAATAGGTGCCAAAAATGAAAATCCAATTTGGCTCAATCCTGAAAGCAACATCATGAGAGCAATGAAATGAACAGGTTTAGCAATATCAAGTTTGATACGATTGAGAAAAAATGCTCCGACAATCCCACCTAAGGAACTCGTCATTAGAACAATCCCATAACCTATCGACGAACTTGAAATGTACAATTTGGAGAACATCGGTAAGGCAACTAATGATATTGCATAAAAGAAATTAACAAATGCCAGGGGTAAAAATAATTGATAGATTTGCGGTGCTTTTCTTAAGACCCGTACTCCCGAAAGCAATTCTTGAAAATAATCATGATAAGTAGCAATGGATTGGACATTTGTTATCGTATCAGCTTTGATTTTAAAATAGCGATACATGACTGTGGCAAGAAAGAAAATAAAGAAAATCAATAGGAAATTCACTGATAAAGAAAACCAAGCCACAAATAACGTAGCCAATGCATTAAAGGAAATATCCAACACCTTATAGGCTAGCTGAAATAAGCTATTTGCTGAAACCAATTGTGATTTATCCACAATTTTAGGTAATATTTTGGTTTCTAACGGATAGATAATAGATGAAAAGAGATAAATGAGCGCTAATCCCACGACTAAAATGCTTGCTAGCCAATGGTTGGGTAATTGATTCTTAGCTAACACCACTCCTAGCAAGCCCGCACTAATTATGACTTGAAATAAACTACTAGTAATTAATAGTCTTCGTTCTTTCATGTGATCAACCAACGGACCCAGTAAAAATGACAATGCATCGATTCCTGAAGTTACAGCAAAAACCACTGAAAGCAACACCGGCGAATGATATTGTTCATTAAAATACCAAATAATCAAGATATTTATAAAACTGTCTGCTATATTTGTTAAGATTCTACCCAATAATAACCTTGATAAAGATTGATTTTGCAGCACTTTTTTCACTCCTTTGAATACCCAACTTTTCATTATTATAGCAAATAATAAAAATACCGCTACCCAAAATTGGATAACGGTAAAAAATTATTTTATTTTCTATGCCTAATCTTAGCGATGTACGCCTTCTGTTAAGTTTAATTCTGGGGCACGGCCTAATTTGGCTTGAACCATCCAGATTTTCTTTTCTACAGCGCCTTTGAATTCGATGAACATATCTTGTGTCACATCATCGCCTTCTTCACCAGAAACTTCGATACCTTCTTCATATAAGTCAGCAAGATAACGGTAACCAGCAACTAATTTTTCCATTTGTTCTGGAATAGATAAATCATAGCTACCTACTTCATCTTTGATACCTGTATTTTCAGCGAATTCTTTCAATGTTGAATAAGGTGCGCCACCTAATGTGATTAAGCGTTCAGCCACTTCATCTAATTGTCCATTGATTTCATCCATGTATTCGTCCATTAATGGGTGTAAAGTTAAAAATTCAGGCCCACGCATGTACCAGTGAACTTGATGAATCACTGTTGAAAATTGACTCAAGTCCGCAACTAATTGATTTAATACGTTTTTTGTTTTTTCTACTGCCATAATAAAAGCCTCCTAATCTTTACTACATGTTTAGGATAATCCATTTCAGGAAAAAAGTAAAATATAATGGTTTATTTTTCTAGAATTATTAAGTTTTTTTAATCTAGCAACGCTTTTTCGAAAATTTTGCGTATTTATTCTCATGAAGGGTCATTTTTTACTTGAAGGAGGATTTGTATGTTCGCATTTATCATCGGAAGTTGTCTAGGGTCCTTTTATTATTGTATGGCTTGTCGCTTACCCCAAGGAGAATCACTCATCGCCCCACCCTCGCAGTGTCCAAATTGTCATCAGCGCTTAAAAATAAAGGATTTGGTGCCTATATTGTCTGTTTTGTTCCTTCGATTTCGTTGTCGTTATTGTCAGGCAAAAATTCCCTGGAGTAGTCTGTGTGCGGAGATCGTCTTTGGTTTTATGTTCGTAAAAATAACCAATTTGCCTATTTTTTCACAACAATTACTCGCCTTTTGCTGGTTAAGTTGTGCCTTTATCTTAAGTTTTACGGATATACTCTATTTAATATTGGATCCTTTTGTTTTTTTTAGTGGAAGTGGATTGCTTTGGTTTCTGGCATTTTGTACTGGATTAACTTTTTATCCGATGCATTTTATCGTACTTTTACTACTTTGTATTGTGGGACATTTTTCTAGTCAGCATTATCTCGGTCAGGGGGATTTATTGTTGGCTTGTGCATGGTTCCCCTGGCTGACACTTGAGCAAATCAGCATGCTTTTAGTCGTAGCGAGTGGCAGTGGCATTTTGTATCTCTTATTGAAATACTGCCTTTGTCATCAACCTTTTGCCCCGATTCCCTTTATTCCATTTATGACACTCGGCCTTTACATCAGCTATTTCTGGTAAAAAAACACCCCCAACCTAAACACACTTAGATTGGGGGTGGGTGGTTATT
>JAEWFE010000005.1 GCA_023389005.1 Bacillota bacterium | reverse complement strand
TAGCATATAAAAAACAGATATGACAACAATAATGATTTACAAATATTGTTATGTAACTTGCACATAAGCGCGATATCAAGTACAATCAAAGCAATTATAAAAAGATTAGAAATTAAGGGGAATAAATCATATGAAAGAAGCGGTTTTTGGGGTAAAATTAGCAAATAAAAAGTATCAAGATCGATTTGGTGCCTATGGGATTGTAGTCAATGAAAAGCAAGAATTAGTCATCATTCAAGCGCCAAATGGGGCCTATTTTTTACCAGGCGGTGGGATTGAAAAAGGTGAAAATCATCAAGAAGCTATCAAAAGAGAAATGATTGAAGAGTTAGGCTTTGAAGTAAAAGTCGGGGAATATCTTGGGGAGGCAACGGAATATTTTTACTCTAGTCATCGTGATATTTATTTTAGACATCCGGCTTACTTTTATGCAATTGATGATTATCGTTCCATTGGTGCACCATTAGAAGATAATAATCAAATTGAATGGGTAACGGCTGATGATGCGATGCTTTTATTAAAACGGGGCAGTCATCGTTGGGCGGTTCAAAAATGGATGAAGGCGAATCTAAAATAAAAAAATAGGAGTGGACCGTTAAGTGGGTTCACTCCTATTTGCTTAATTTAGGACATATTTTTCAATAGCTTTAGCAACGCCGTGTTCGTTATTGCTTGTTGTAATGACATTTGCGATATTTTTAACATTTTCAGTTGCATTGCCCATGGCTACTCCGATTCCAGCAAATTCAATCATAGGTAAGTCATTTTCATTATCACCTAAAGCCATCACTTCTTCTTGTTTAATACCTAAATGCTGTGCTAAATGTTTTAAAGCAGCTCCTTTGTCGGCTTGTTTATTCAAAATTTCAAAAAAGTAAGGAGAGCTTTTAACCATTGTATAGCGTTCGAAATATTCTTTTGGTATTTGGGCGATTCCTTGATCTAACACTTCTGCATCGTCAATCATCATCATTTTGACAATTTTGATATCTTCAGTCATTTCTTCAGGTGTTCGATAGCATAAATCCATGTTGACTAAATAAGCTTCACGGACAGTGTGACTACTAATATTGCGATTAGCGGTATACATTGTTTCTAAACCAGTCGCATGGAAGTGTACGCCAACTTTGCGCGCTAAATATTCCATTTCTAAATAATCATCCAAGGTTAGTCCAAATTCTACAATGATTTCTTTGGTTAAGGTATTTTGTACAAGGGAACCATTATAACAAATGACATAATCTTCACCAGTGAATAATTCCAATTCATTTAGATAATTCGTAACACCAGGTAAAGGGCGGCCCGTACATAGCACCACTTTTACGCCTTGTTCTCTCGCTTTTTGTAAGGCCTCATGTACTTCTGGGGTGATTTGATGTTTGTCATTAATTAAAGTACCATCGATATCAATTGCGATTAATTTAATTGCCATGATAATCTCCAATCTATAAGTTATTCAACCAGTTTGTTATTATGGATATGTTGATTAAACTGATTGTAGGTTTCATAAAATAAATCATAATTGTCTTGCAGCGTTTGGTCAACCATTTCTTTAGGAAAATAGAAGCGATCATCTCCTTGACCTTGTCCAGAAAGCGCCCGTACCAGTGAGCTGACTTGACTTAATTCGACAAGTGTACCATCTGGCTGCTGTAATTCGATTTGCGTCCGTACTTTAGAACTATCAGGACGATATAAATCATATGGTAAGTCAAAACTTGAATGGATGGCGGTATAATATTTTGCATAATAGCCGACATGTTCCACATAAGTTTTCATTTGTTCGATTAGTTTTTCTTGCTTTTTAGCCTGAACTTGAATAGATTTAAAAGGTTTGCGATTTAAGAAACGTTTGGCTAAATCACTTAAAACTGGATCTTTATCATTGCTCCAATAATGGAAATAGGTGGTCAAAACGCCATCATCTAATTGTAAATAATCATCCAAGGTAAATTGTGCATTTAAAAAAGGCAATAATAGACAATTTTCACGACCAAAATAATGAGGATTACTTTGATAGAGTTGACTAGCACGATTTAATAGATGTTCTAAGACAACTTCCATTCCGCGTGAAACTGGGTGAAAATAGATTTGCATATACATTTGATAACGACTAATAATATAGTCTTCAATCGCATGCATGCCACTAATTGAAAAAGTAATCCCTTCTTTACATGGACGAATATCTCTTAAAATTCGGGTTAAATCAAAAGTACCATATTCGGTTCCTGTATAGTAAGCATCGCGCAATAAATAATCCATCCGATCAGCATCGATTTGGCTAGAAATCATCTGTACCACTTGAGGATTTGGATAAGTTTTTTGGATAACACTGGCCACTTTTTCAGGAAAATCAGGACCAACTCGCTTTAAGATTTGATAGATTTCTGTTTGTGGGTTGGTAATGATTTCAACTGTGATTTCTTCATGATTGGTATGGAAAATATGTTCGAAGGTATGTGAATAGGGCCCGTGACCGACATCATGCAGTAGCGCGGCACATAATGTAACGAGCCTTTCTTCTGGGTTCCAACCATTCGCGCCAATTTTTTCTATCGTGTAATGATTTTCAAAAATATCACAAATTTTTCGGGCAATTTCGTAGACACCTAAAGAATGGGAGAAACGACTATGTTCCGCACCATGGAAGGTAAATGAGGAAGTACCTAATTGCTTGATACGTCTTAATCGTTGGAATTCTTTAGCATTGATTAAGTCCCAGATAACTTGTGATTGCACATGCACATACGTATGGATAGGATCGCGAAAGACTTTTTCTTTTGGTAATACTTGATTGCGATAAGGTATTGTCATGAGAGTTCCTCCTGTAATTTTTGGTTTCTGGTTCGCATAGATTGGAAACGTTGATTTAATTCGTCGGTTAACCCAAAGTTCGCGATGAATGCACCGTCATGCATCTCTTGTTGAATATGCAGTGTTTCTTTTAGGTGGTTGATGACTTCTTGGGTTGTGTAAGGTGTTTGATTTAGCGCTTCAAGAGTGGTCATAGAAGCCGGACGAACATGTGGAAATTCTTTTTCCGGAACCTTAGCTATCCCAGCAATTTCATAAAAGTTTCGAATCAGTTGGCCACGTTTGAGTTGGTCGCCATTTAATCCTAGATACATCATGACTGCAATGCCTTGATTGACCCGACGTTGGGCGATTCCCGCAATTTTTTGTCCTTTAACGCTTAAATCATATTTGCCTGGACAATAGGAATCAACTATTTCTTTGGCTTCGACTTTTACGTTGGGATAAGCTTTTTGGGTTAACGCAAGCATCACATCATAAGCAGCGTCAATAGAATCTATCCCATCTTTTGGAAAGGCCAACGTCACATTTAAGATACCTGGATCACTTAAAACAGCTAAACCACCTGCATTACGAATGACGGTTAGATAGCCTTGTTGATTCAGATATTTTGCCCCTTCAAAAAATTGCGGTAGTTGTTGGTCGCGCATTCCTAAAATGACAAGTGGATCGGTTTGCCAAGTATGAAGATAAGCTTGCTTGGTTTCGCCGCTAATTTTGGCCACTAAATCGGTAAATGCAAAAGGTAGCAATAAAGTTTCTTCTGTATAATGGTTATGACTTAATTGGATATAATCCACGTTAACACTCCCTTTGGATATAACATTCTTCTCGTTTTATTATACCTGATTGTTAGAAAAATTTCTTGAATTGTGGTAAAAATAGTATTAGATAAATGAATGAAAGGAATATATATAGTGAAATTAGCAAAAAACGGCATTCCAGTCAGTGTCAAATTAAGAACAAAAATCTCTCAAGATAATCATCATCAAAGTTTTCTGCATGAAAGTATGGGACAAGCAGTGCGAGTAGGGGAAAATTGGTATATCAGATATGAAGAAGATGGAGAAGACCAACAGCCGATTACAGTGATGATTAAGTTGACAAGTGAGGGTTCGATTCATTTAACAAGAAATGGTATTCAGAAAACAAAACTGATTTTTCATCCTAAGCTTGTTACACAGAGTAATTACCAAACGCCATATGGCATCATGGTGTTAACTAATCAAACGCATCAGCTAAGTGTTCATTTCGCTGAGAATCCGCTAAGTGGAAAAGTGGATATTTATTATGAATTATTTTCTGGTGAAGAAAACTCTATCGGAAAATATCAGCTTCACTTAGAATTTAAAGAAATATAGTCAGTTTTTTAAAAATTTTTTCAAGATTAAATTGCAATTTTGCAAAAGTTTTTGTATGATTAATCGTAGACTTTGAAAGGACGTGTCTTGAGTGGAATTAAGCGTATTTGAAGGAATGAACAAAAATGAGCTTTCAATGATTGAAGTGGCTCATGCAATTTTAGAGCAACGTGAAGATGT
>JAEWFE010000345.1 GCA_023389005.1 Bacillota bacterium | reverse complement strand
AGATTGGAGACAAAGAAAAATGAAATTAACAATTAAAGAAATAGCACAAGTCTTAAGTGTTTCTGGCATAGTAGATGAGCGAGAAATTTCTAGCGTGGAGTTTGATAGCCGTAAAATCGAAAAAGATGGTTTATTTGTACCACTTTCTGGAACGCGCGATGGTCATGATTTTGTCCGCGCAGCAAAAGAAAATGGCGCGATTGTCACTTTATGGCAAAAAGATAGAGTAGAGGTACCTAGTGATTTAGTGGTTCTACCCGTTGCAGATGTCACGAAAGCTTTTCAGACACTTGCACAGTATTATAAACAAAAAATCGGCCCAAAAACGGTGGCAATTACCGGTTCAAATGGGAAAACAACCACCAAAGATATGACGGCTAGTGTATTAGCGCAAAAATATCGTACCTATAAAACCCAAGGCAATTACAATAATGATTTAGGTGTACCCTACACGATGCTACATATGCCAGATGATACAGAAGTGTTAATCTTAGAAATGGGAATGGATCATGCAGGTGAAATTCATTTTCTAAGTCAATTAGGGCAACCAGATGTGGCGGCTATCACTTTAATTGGAGAAGCACATTTAGAAAATTTAGGTTCACGGAAAAATATTGCTAAAGCGAAAATGGAAATTGTGGACGGCCTAGCGAAAGATGGCGCCCTTTTTGTGCCAGCAGATGAGCCTTTACTGACAGACTTGATTGCACCTCTTAGCCAAGAAGTACAAACATTTGGCTTGGCACAAGGCGATTTACAAGCAACCATTACCAATGAAACCAGTGAAAGTACCTCTTTTGTGGTCGATGAAGAAACCTTTGTCATTCCAGTTTTAGGTGGGTATAATGTCAAAAATGCTTTAATTGCTTATGGTGTGGGTCGTTATTTAGGACTTTCCAGCGAACAAATCAAAAACGGTTTGGCTCAAGTGGAATTAACCAAAAATCGCACACAGTGGTTACAAGCGAAAAATGGGGCAAAACTCTTAAGCGATGTTTATAACGCCAATCCAACAGCTATGCGTCTTGTACTTGAAAGCTTTGGACGACTGACTTTACCAGGTCGCCGAATTGCGGTATTAGCGGATATGTTGGAATTAGGTCCGGATAGTTTAGCGATGCATGCAAGTATGGCTGAAGCAATTGTTGACCGTTATGATTTTGTCTATCTTTATGGCGAACAAATGCAAGCACTAGCCAATCGTCTAAGTGAGTTAAACGTGCCGCATGCTTACTTCATTCCAGCACAACGTCAAGCCTTTTTAGAACAAGTGCAACAAGAAATAAAACCATCAGATAGCGTCATTCTGAAAGGAAGCAATGGCATGCAGTTATCTGAATTAGTCGCTCTTTTAACTGAATAATCAAGAAACGCTCTAGCTACATAGTTAGGGCGTATTTTTATGGTTTCAATGTGCAAAATAATCGAAAAGAGGTAGCTGGGTTATCGTTTTGTGTTTATCATGAAGAATTTGATTGGACATTTCATGAATAAGCTTTCATTATTTTTTCGAATAGTTGTTATAAGCGAAGATAAATGTAAAAGTGAAACTTTGTGATATAATAGACTTGTAAGAAAAATTGAGAGAAATAATATATAGAAAAGAAGGAATGAATGATGAAAAAAACAAGTCGTCGTGTCGTAGTAGTAGGAACAGGTTTTGTCGGTACAAGTATTGCTTATTCTATGATTAATCAAGGCATTACCAATGAATTAGTATTGATCGATGTAAATAAGGAAAAAGCAGAAGGAGAAGCACTTGACCTTTTAGATGGCGTTGCATGGGGTAGTCAAAATGTCAATGTTTGGTCTGGAGATTATAGCGATTGTAAGGAGGCAGATATTGTTGTAATTACGGCCGGTGCGAATCAAAAACCAGGGCAAACACGTTTAGAACTAGTCGATATTAACGCCAAAATCATGAAATCCATCGTTACGGAAATTATGGCGAGCGGTTTTGACGGTTCTTTAGTCATTGCGTCTAATCCAGTAGATGTGTTGACTTATATCGCTTGGCAAACTTCAGGACTTCCTAAAAATCGCGTCATCGGTACTGGTACGACACTAGATACTACTCGTTTTAGAAAAGAATTGGCTTTGCGTTTACACCTTGATCCAAGAAGTGTGCATGGCTATATCATTGGTGAACATGGGGATAGTGAAGTGGCTGTTTGGTCTCATACCACAGTGGGTGCCAAACCAATTTTAGAATACATTGTGAATAATGAACATTTGAATGTTGATGATTTAGAAGGCATTGCGGAAAAAGTGAAGAATGCTGCTTATGAAATCATTGACCGTAAAAAAGCTACCTACTATGGGATCGGTATGAGTACGGCGCGAATCGTAAAGGCTATTTTAAATAATGAAAATACGATTTTACCTGTTTCGGCTTATTTAAATGGTGAATTTGAACAAGAAGATATCTTTACCGGGGTGCCTGCAGTGGTGAATCAAGAAGGTGTGCGTGAAATTATTGAACTCCGCCTAGATCCAAAAGAAAAAATTCAATTTGCTAAATCAGTCGCACAATTGCGTGAAGTTTTGGCTACGGTGAAGGATTAATCGCCATTTAGGTTAGAATCTACTGAGAAATTCGATGAAAAAACTTGAAAACTTGCTGAAAGTTTCAAAGTATGGTATGCTATTTGGTGGAAAAGTGCAATGAAACAATTGGCAAAGAATTTATTATAGGAAGTAAAGCTTTCTAATAGATAGATAATTGGGCTAAGATCTTTATCCTAGCCCTTTTCTTTACGTATAGACCCATGATTT